>JAUUYJ010000048.1 GCA_030588275.1 Candidatus Zixiibacteriota bacterium
TTAGCTTTGGCGATCACCCTCGGTGCCGCCGCCTACCAAAAACGAACCGGGCCAACATATCCGGTTAGCGGGCAGGCTTCTGTTGGTAATCAGACTGTAGATTACACGCTGGACCGTTCGCACGGTGGAGATGGCGATCAGCCGGTGGCGATCAAGCTGTCTGACCCGTCAATCACCGGAACGATTCATTACAAACGGTTTGGCACCTCCGATGATTTTATGATCCTTCCGATGCTGGCCACAGCCGACAGCTTAATAGGGCATCTTCCTCACCAACCGCCTGCCGGAAAGTTGGAGTATTTTGTCGAGCTAACTCTGGGTGAGAAGATGATCGCGATCCCGGATAACAGGTCAATAGTTACCAGATTTAAGGGGGCGGTTCCGCCTCATGTTTTGATTCCGCATATAATTTTGATCTTTACCGCGATGCTGTGGTCCAACCGCACTGGGTTGGAAGCGGTTTTTGGGAACAAGACCAAACATTTGACCAACATGACTCTTTTGTTACTTCTGTTTGGCGGTATGACTATGGGACCAATTGTGCAGAAATTTGCCTTTGGCGAATTTTGGACAGGTATCCCATGGGGATGGGATTTGACCGACAACAAAACGTTGATCGCCTTTGTTGGATGGATTGCCGCTTTTGTTAGACACCGGTATCATCCGTTCCCGCGCTGGTGGATTATTATCGCCGCTTTGATAATGTTTGGGATATTTATGATACCGCACAGTATGATGGGTTCGGCGCTGGATTATGAAACGGGTGTGATCGAAACCGGTTAGTTGAATTGGCGCAATTTGTTGCCAGAATGAGTTGTTAGTTACAATAAGCATAATAAAAAGGTCGGTTACCAAACCGGCCTTTTTGTTATTTAGAGAATACTATGGGGCAGACGAGGGCATCCCACAAGGGGATTCGATCTGCCGCCCACTAAGTCAAGACGGTGGTCCACATGGCGACACAATAGATATAACTACTTTTGCCTACTTCTCCCCTACTGCCTCCCCTCCCCCTGTTCACCATTGATATATTTACACAATTATTCTTTCCCTTGGTGGCCAATTTATATAAATTCCGGCATGACCGGCTGTGCCCCACAACCTCGCCTCCGTACGGATCTGATCGTCTCTGAGCAGAATACAGACGGCCAGAAAATCTTTGTCATAAAAGACCCGATCACCTTTAGATTTTTCCGCTTGCGCGAGCCGGAGTATTTTTTAGTTAGCCAGTTTGATGGTGCAACCAATTTTGAGACAATCGCAAAAAGGGTGCGGGATAAGTTTAGCATCAACGTTTCCGGTGATGCGGTCGCGCAGTTTGCCGAAAAGGTAGACTCTTTATATTTTTTTGAAGGGCGCCGAGCGGAGCATGAGATTTCGTCAGGCCGATATTTGTCACAGGGGAAAAAATCGCTTTTCGCCCGCCTCCTTTTCATCAAGCTAAAAGCATTTGACCCGGACCGCCTGCTTGATCTGATGATCCCCTGGGTGCGATTTTTGTTTCATCCGATAGCGGTCGTCGGGATGATCGGATTCATCCTGGCTGGCTTTTTTACCTACTCGGCCAATTTTGACGGTTTCCGGTTTGCTCCTGAGGATCTCTTCAACGTCAGTTCAATGGTAGTAATTGTCTTTTCATTAGCCGCGATAATTTTGATGCATGAATTTGCCCATGCTTTGACCTGCAAGCGGCATGGTGGGCAGGTGAGGGAGATGGGATTTCTTCTGCTTTATTTTCAGGTCTGTTTTTATTGCAATCTATCAGACTCCTGGATGTTTGGGAAAAAATCGCATCGCCTGGCGGTCATCTGGGCCGGTCTGTTTTTTCAGATGGTGATCTTCGCTGTCGCCGTGTTTGGCTGGCGTTTGACGGTTATCGGAATGCCAATTAACCAATTTTTCTGGCTGACCGCCAATGTCGCCTTTATCACCTTGCTGTTCAATTTCAATCCCCTGATTAAGCTCGATGGCTATTACCTGCTCTCCGAGATGGTTGACATTCCCAATTTAAGGGAAAAATCGTTCAGATATTTTAAGAATCGCTTTAAATCTTATCTCGGGTTCGAGACTATTGCTGATCCTGACAGTTTCAAGAAAAAACGGGTCCTGATTTTATATACCTTTTTTGCTACGCTCTACAGCGCACTATTAATCGGATATGCCGGATTCATCGCTTATCGTTTCTTAGTTGACAACTTGGGAGGGGCTGGATTTGTCTTGTTTTTGATATTGGTGGCTCTTATCTTCAAGGCACCGGTAACAAGGATGATTTCTTTCGCTTTCAGGCGGGATGTAATGAAGGCATTTTTCTCAAAAACGATTAACTGGGTAACCAGTAGTGTCATTCTGGTGGCGGCAATCCTCCTCCTGTTTGTCATTCCGTTCAACCGTCAAGTCGGTGGTGAAGTCCGTATCAGACCGATCGCCGAGTACAGTATCTCACTTTTGCCTGGTCAGGGGCTCTTAGAACTGTATCAGCGCGACAGCCGAGCCAAAACCTTTGGAACCGAGCATATCCAATTATCGACCGAAGATTTCTCGGTATTACAACTGGCTCCAATGGTTATTGAGGGTGAAATGGTCGAGATCGGTGACACCTTGGCGGCGATTATCTCCAATCAGGTATCGGCCGAGTTAACCGCTTCACAGGCAGAAATGAAACGACTGGAGAGCGAACTGGCTCTGGCCAAGTCACCTCCAAAAACAGAAGAGATAGAAACGGCGGTTGCGGCAGTCAATGCCTCGCAGACCTATTCCGATCAACTGGTCAAAGATATCAAGCGCAACTTGGCTCTATATGAAAAGAATTTGATCTCCCGCCAGGAGTTGGAGCAATCAGAATCTCTGTTGGAGATCGCCAATGCTTCGTTGGAAGAATCAGAGGCAAAATTACGTCTCTTAAAGTCACCTCCAAAACCGGAAGAGGTCGGTATTTTGGAATCGAGGATTGTGGCGCAGGAGGCAAGAATTTTCTATCTGACTTCGCAACAGGCGGCGCAAATAATTGTCTCTCCGATAGCGGGTGAGGTTACCGCCCTATATCGTAACAATTTCGTTCTCAAAGTAGCCACCATGTCGGAGGCTGAAGTAATTATCCCGGTGATTGACAATTATTTGGGACGAATAAAAAATGATGCTGTCGTCGCCATGAAGGTGCGGAGTTTTCCTACCCGAATGTTTAAAGGAGTGGTTTTCCAGATCGCCGGATCGGCGATGGTCGGTCAATTTGCCGATCAGCGAGCCCGCTTCCCAATCCATGCGACAATCGACAACAGCGATGGACTCCTCCGGGATGGCATGGGTGGGTACGCTAAAATTTTCTGCGGAGAAACAACTCTCATGAGCCTGATAAGTGAGAAAGTCAGATCATTTGTTCGGGTCGAATTCTGGTCATGGTGGTAAAATTCTCTAAAAACTAAATCTGGACCAAAACAACCCATTCTTTAACCCCCTGTATTACAACATATTAACATTTTAGCCCAATCTGCCACTTGACAATTTTTCGGTAAATCATATAATAAAGCCACAGGGAAGAAATTTTATTACAGGGATGTATATTATCTGCCTATCAGAATAATATGCTCTACATCTCGAAAAAAGCACCGGTCGCATAAGCGGTCGGTTAACCTTTGGCTGAGATACGGAGGTGGGCATCATGACTAACTATGATCTGCTTATCGAAGTGCTTGAAGAGAAGGTTGCCCCTATGGGTTTAAGCCAAGGTGGACAACTGTTGCGCGGAGGCGGTGGAGGTTGATTCAGTAACCGTTTTTTCGCTTCAAGGTAATATGCAAAGGGTCGTTCTAGCGGCCCTTTGTTATTTGGTCAAAACCGATTTCAACGATTTGATCCGTCCCAAAAGCTCAATAATCCGCTTGTCGTTATAAAATCGCTGTAACCGATCTACTTTCTCAATCCGCGAGGCAATATTTTTCAGCCGATCAGCCGCCATCCGAGCATAGTGGTAAGATTTTTCAAAATCTCCGGTGCCAAACAGGATTTCGGAAAGCAGGTTAGCCGATTGCCACATCTCCGGTTGTAAGTTTTGGATTCGTGCCAACTCAAGCGCACCGGTTAATGCCTCCTTCGCCTCGATCTCCCGGTTGCACAATTGATAATAAAGCCCACATGCAATTTTAAATCGGGCCATATCAATATCGTGACGCGCTTCAGAAAAATATCTGGAAGTAGAAACGATTAGCGATTCTGATTGATCCAGATTTTTATCACGATTGTTTTTTTCCAATTCGGTTAGCTGTAATAGTGCCGCCTCCCGCCCCGATTGAAGTTTCTCAAGAATCGATCCGGCCTCATCCAAATGCTTTTGGTCATTATCTATCTCATACCTGAGAAGTGAAATATGAAAGAGGGCATTATTGTCTCCGGATTCCTGCGCAATCTCAGTTGCCTGCTGAAGCGGTTGAGCCGTACCTATCAAATCTTTCATAGCCAAAGCCAAACGAGACTGATCTATCAGGCAGGGGAGTTCGAGCGCCTGATTGCCAGCCTGTCGAGCCAGTTTTAAGGCCTGCTTAAGACTCTTCTCCGCCTCCGGGAAATAACCCATCCGTCGTTGGAGACGCTCGGTGATGCGTGCAAAAATACTACCATGCGGGGCATCGCCAATATTTTCGGCCAATTTCGCTCCATCTCCAACATAGGTCAAGGCATCGTTGAGACGCCCCGATTGGACCATTACCTCGGCCATATTTTCAAGGTTGAAAAGTTGCTCAATGCGAGAGCCGGTGGCCCGATTAAGAACCATCGATTGTTCAAAGGCAGAGACCGCCTCATCAGATTGACCCATGTAATAGTAGGTCACACCCAGATTATTCCATGACCGGGCAATCTCCCCTTTATCTCCCAGCTTTTCTTTCAGCTGCAAGGACTCTCTGAAGTATTTAAGGGAATCTTCATAACGTCCTTTGACAACTAAGATTGATCCGATATTGGTCAAAGTTGATGCGATATTTTTTTCTGACTTGAGTTCTCTTTGAATCGTTAGCGCTTCCTGGTACTTGGTCAGGGCCAGGTCAAATTTACCGGCAACCCAATACATATTTCCCTGATTATTCAGGCAGTTTGAGAGCCCCAACCGCTCCCCCGACTCGGTGTAGATCGCCATTGCCCGATTGAGGGCATTAATGCCGGCGGTATAATCGGAGGTCGATTTATACAGGTCGCTCAACCCTTTGTAAGCGGTCGCAACAACATCTTTGTCATCTTCATCATCATAGAGATCGATGACGCTGTAGTAGGCCGCCTCGGACTGATCGGACTGACCAATCTCCTTCAGATATACTCCCTTGCGGATAAGAACATCACTTGTAATTTTTATTCCGCCCCCATTTTCAGCCGCCGTTTCCGCAACGCTAAAATAGTTCTCAATCAACTCTTTGTCATCGCTTCCATCCGCCTTATCAATTGCGATCAACAGATACTTGACCGCATCCTGATAACGCTCTGCCTGGCTTAAAAGCTTTCCGGCCAAACCAGCCTGGCCGAGGTTATCGGTAAATTGGCCAGCCAAACTAATAGACAAACTTTTTCTGGTCCGCTTTGAGATTAGTTGATTGAGTGAATAAATCAGACCTGCGGTACGACAAGCAGGAATTCTCTTCCACCCGGCCAAGGCTTCGTCCCGGTCGCTGTGCAGAATAACAGCCGCCTTATTTTCAAATTCAGCCTGCCCGATAACAGCCTGCGCAATAGCTAATTTATACAGCGAGATCGGCTTTTTCCTCAAGGGCCGAAGCGCAAACAGGCTTAACCGCCGACTCCATTCTATCGCTGTGGGATGCTGGTTTTTCCATCCCCATCGGCCATCCAAACGAGCAAAATTCCCAGCCTCATAATTATGCTCCAAAAGAATCCTAACGGTGGCCCGGTCAAAGGCTGTTGCTGTTTTTAAATGTTTTAGCTGTGCTTCGGAAAAACTGCTGGCACCAAACAGATCCAAAACTGTTTTTGCACCAAGCTTTTCTCCAGTTTTTACGGGGAGAAGGTGGCGAGGCCGAATAGCCGAACGAAATGGATAGGGGGAGCCAAGACGAGCCAACTGTTCTAACAAAGCAAAAGCCGATACAGGACGATCTTTTTGCTCCACCGCCATAAGGGAATTTATCAACGCGGCGGTCGCTTGAGAATATTCGGCTCCTTGCCCGGTTAAGGAAGGTCGGTCAGCTTCCAGAACCTGATTATTAATCTCCAACGGATCATTTTGGCCCGAGATAAAGGGCAGATTTCCACACGCCATATAATATGCTATAACACCGAGCGAAAAGAGGTCTGAAGCCGGACCGGTCGCCTCTTTCGTTATCATCTCCGGAGACATATAACCAACCGTGCCGGTCGGCTTGGATCGGTTTTTATTGCCGACAAAATCGGCTAACGAAAAGTCGATCAGCTTGAGGTAATAACCGGATGAGTAATCGAATCGGTCGGTCCCAAAATTAAGTGGACAAAATATATTTGCTGGCTTAAGGTCGTTGTGAATAATTCCATTTTGGTGGATGACCTGGAGGGAAACCGTAATGGCTGAGAGGAGGGAAAGAAATTCAGTCTCCTTAAGATGACCGGCAAACTGTTCCAGAAGTGGACCGGGACAATATTCCATGACGAGAAAATAATCGTTATCGCTCGTCCTGTCCTGTGCCAAAACACGGGCGATACCAGGGAAATTCAATCGGGCCGCGCAGTTGATCTCTTTCTGGGCCAGATCAGCTCCAGCTTCGGAATAAAAGAGCTTAAGGACAACCGGATTATTTCTGCCATCCATCCGAGCCAGATAAATATCGGACGTTCCCCCACGTCCGATTTTATTGAGGAGCTCGTAGTTCGGCGGAAACTTTTCCTGAGGTAATTTGATCATTTATTATTCTGCATTACCTTGAAAGTGGCAGGCTTATGGTGAAAGTTGTTCCTTCCCCCTCAAGGGATTCAACGATCATACTGCCGCCGTGATTGTCGATAATTTTATGGCAAGTTGATAACCCCAAACCATGTCCATCCGCTTTGGTGGTAAAATGCGGTTCAAAAACGCGGGCCGCCGTCTCTCCCGACATGCCACTTCCGTTGTCGGAGACAGTAATGATCGCTTGCTTACTCTCCCGATCATACTTGGTAGCGACCGTGATAAACGGGTTTTCTCGGTCGGCTAAGGCATCGGCGGCATTGGTCAGAAGGTTAAGAAGAACCTGCTGAACCTGTCCGACATCAATTAACGCCTGAGGTAAATCGCTGGCAAATGAGGTTTCAATTTTCATCCCGGAGAATTTTTTATGAGGCTTCAACGAGAATAGTAAATTGTCGATTAAGACACGCAGGTCGTACTCAACCGTTTCCGTTTCCAACTTGGAAAAATCCATCAATCCATCGGTAAACCGTTTCATACGACCAATGCTTTCGATTACTTGCGAGACATTGGCGGCCGCCTTCTCTATCTCACCCCGCTTTTGATTAACCTGCATCAATTCGGCGTTGTTGGAGATAATGGTTAGATAATTATTTAGCTCATGGCCAATCGAAGCGGCCATTTCACCCTTGGCGACCAATTTTTCAGACAGGATAACATACTTTTCTAAAATAACTTTTTCGGTGATATCTTCGATAACCAGAATGGCCCCGGTCTTTGATCCAGGCAGACTTTTGGTTCGTGAGATTTTGATTGAGAGCGCTTTCTCTTCATATCCGGTATTATGGAAATAGCGATCCTCTTCAATCTTGGTGCCGCTCCCCAGAACGGTTTCGATCATTTTATTCCACTTGAAAAACTCCTCATCCGGGACCAAATCGGAAAAACTTGATGCCTGACCCTGACAGGATGTGGTCTTAACCGCCTCTTTGTTGCGATGAAATATTTCGAGGCTGATATCATTGACGGTCACCAAATTGCAGGCCTCATCAATTACAATAATTCCTACCGGTGACTGAGCAATGATATCCTCGTTGTACCGCTTCATCAATTTCAGACGACTGTAAAGCTGGGCATTATGGATGGCAATAGCCGCCTGCTGGGCCAACAGTTCAAAGAGAACCAGGTCTGATTTTAGAAACAGCTTGGCCCGTGACGAATTATCAAGATAGATAACGCCAATGATATTGCTTTTTATCTTGAGCGGAACGCACATAATGGATCGAAGATTTAACTCGACAACCGATTGCTGTGAAGCATACCGTTCATCATCTCTGGCATCAGAAGTGTAGATAGACTTTCCGTCCTGAACAACCCGGTTGGCGATTGAATGCGATATTTTGAAATTCTCTCGTGAGGTCTCTTCTTTTTTGATATTGTGAGCAGTTTGAAAGCGGAGGTTATTCTGCTTATCTAAAAGCATTATGAAACCACGTTCGGCCCCCAATAGCTCGACCGCCTTTTCCATGACCACCTGAAGCATATCATCCAGAACAAATGAGGCGTTGATCGCAATCGAAATTTCCAGAATTGATTTTAAATCTTCAAGGCGGGTCAGGCCACCCTTATCTTTTTCACCAAGGCGAGGATTTTCGGTGGCGATATCATCAAGCGCCTTTTCCATTTCGGCCAGAACATTACCAACTTCGATACGGTCGGTGGCACCGCCGGAGGTAAAGCCGTTTTTTTCTATATCTTCTGATATCTTGGTTTCCGTTTTATTCCTGTTGCTCTCAGACATAATCTCTCCGGTTGACAGCAGTTTCCACTCTCTTGCACTTTTTACTTTATTTGCTTGTCTATAGTATCGGCAACCGGAGATAAATTACTTAGAGAACTACTGAGAAGAATTGGGCAAATCTTTTATGATAAAGCGGGGCGAATCAACATGATAGGCAGATCGTCCAAATCCAATGATTTTCAGAAATTGAGAAAAAGCATCTTCCAAAAATCTTATCTCATCCGACCTCTCGTCTGGTTCCAGATTTGCTCCGGATCGAATTCCGAGAAGACCGTTGGAGCCGGATTTAGCCATCAGGTCAAATGACAGGCGAAACTGCTTTTCCTGATCCAAAGAACTTTTGTCGGAGAGAATAAAAACGAGCGAATCTGACATAAACTGCTTCAACTGCAAAAGGTTATCAAAGCTATACTCAACGCGACCTCGACTTACTATATTCAGCCGATAAATATCATCAATCAACTTGTGAGATATGACAATAGCCGACTTTTGTCGAACCTGGCTTTTGTACAGCCCAAAGGTTCCTTTCCCCTCCAGAGACAGATCAAGCCCGAGATAAATATCCAGGCCAGCTAGTAGATCTTCGAGGCGTGGCTGAGTCAAAACCGGTGTTACATCGAGCCAGACCGCCAGCGAATCGTTCTGGATAAAGATATCATAATCAAATTCGACTGAACAGGCCGGGGCGGAAAGTACAAATATCAGAACGGCGGCATAAACCGCCGTCTGAATAAGTCTGGTTCGTCTCACAAGCACCTGAGATTACCCCTAAAACGTGGCAACGGAAAGACGGGCATAAAAGACCGGATCTTCGTCACCCTTATCAAGCCTCTGGGACAAAAAGATTTTCAAATCGTTTCCAAAATTAACGCCAAACCCGATCGAACTTTTCCAGGAATCGACCGATGAGAGCCGTTCGGTAGCAATCCGCCCAGCGTCAAATTTGATGAACGGAGAGATATCGCTATGGGGAACGCGCAGGCAGTATTCGGCTGAACCAAAAACATACTCCTTACCCATAAATTCTTTGTGCCGATAACCGTGCATCGTTCCCAAACCACCGAGGAAAAATTGGCGATTAAGCGGGATATGACTCCCTTCGGTATAGCCATAAGCTCCGGCCATGCGTAATGAGAGATACCGCCCAATCGATTGGTACCGTAACAGGTGCAGTTCAACCTGCTTAAAATCAAAGTCACCCTTCCATTTTTCCGGTGAAGACTCATAATGAGCCGTACCATACCATCCCTTACTGGGGTCCTCTTCATCATCGCGACTGTCAAGTTTGTATTCAAGGATTAGACTGGTAACCTGCGCGCCGTCAAAGTCATCCAGGTGCGCTTGCTTGATATCGTAAGGGACCGATGAAAAGTTTTCCCTGAAATCCTTGTTACCAAAGACCGACCAAAGTTTGGCATGGGAGTCCAGCCAGTTCTGCTTTTCCGACCGGTAACCAACCTCAAATTTATTGACACCCAGGAATTTGGTCCGGACAAACAGATAGCCCCCCTCCGCTTCGTAATAATCTCGCCAGTCTTCGTTGACCATTAATGCAAAGACTGTATTCTCTCCAGATTCGATCAACTTTTCGTCGGCTGTTTTTAGGATGCGATAGTAGCTCCCCCCGATCTGAAGCGGCATCTGTCCGCGAACGAGGGTCTGAGTTAAATCGATCCGATAACGCCAACGTTTTGAAGCAAATGCGTACCCACCTAACGCATGGAATGAGGGCAACAGTGAATCGCGGTGTTCGTATTCAAAGCCAGACATAAGAAAAAGCCCATCAACCCGATTGTATGAAAAGGTTCCGTCAAGGGTAATTGCGTTTTCAAATTTTTTCCACTTCCGGGCCCGACTCCGACGCGAAGATGTTTCTCTGTCGGGTGAACTGATCTCGCCATAGATGGAGGCATCCTTATCAACCTTTACTTTTCCCGAAACAGCGATAACATCACCCCGCACGACCGCATCTTCAGCAACGAAGATATCCCCTGAGATCGCGACAACATCGTCATTCACTTCGCCGAATACATCTATATCGCCGAAGAAAGATATGACCGAGCCGAGAATGAATTGATCCTCATCGATGACAACATCATTGAAAAAGGAGAACTTATCTTTTTTCTTCCGCTGAAATGATGATGGAGATGATTTTTTCTTGCTATGCTCAAATTTGATTACCGTCGTCCCTGATGAACCGGCTCTTACTCGGGCCCGTCCGATCTGATCGAATGAGATTAAATGATCCCCGAACCTAAACCCTTCTCCAGAGATTTCAACCTCACCCCCACAGTTGATGCGATCTCCGACCTGTTCTATTTCATCGGTCGGGATAATATACGACCTACTCTGGACATTGTCATGAAGGACAAACTCCCAGTCCTGCTGGCTGACAATCAGTTCCAGAATAATTTTTGCTTTTGAAGTAGATTCCCGCTCATATCTCTTGTACTCTTCGGCACCTGCTGAGGCTATGGTCAGAAATGTTAGTCCGAGAATCATCGCTATTGTCATTAATTTTTTCATGTTATATCCTCCTTGTTTAACAAGGGTACTATCAATATTTGTGCCGGGAATATATCTGGTTACACAGCATAATGTTATAAAATTTCGTTCGATAATATCGTGTAATTTATACACGTTTGGCGGAACCAGGGGTTGAAATATCCGTGTCACAACTACACGATATTGAGCGCTTTCAGCTTGCGCGACAAGTTCCCCCGGTCAATCTTTAAGGCCCGCGCCATCGCCGTAATATTCCCATTATGCTTGCTGTGCAGATCGGAGAGATAACCGGTTTCAAAAAGACGAAGGGCGGTTGTTAAGCGATTGCCCGTTTCCGGTAACATGCTAACATCAATCGGGCCTCCGACCGGCTCTCCCCCTTGCTCCGATGGTTGCAATATTTCTCGGACCTCATTACCAGTAACCGTCCCTGGAGAATATTCAAAAATCAGCCGCTCTATAATATTTTTTAACTGCCGGATGTTTCCCGGCCATTCATAGGCGGCTAATACCCCAACCGCATCCGGGTTTATCTGTAGTTGATGACAAGCATTGAACAAATTCAGAAAGTGAGTTACCAACAGACCAATATCTTCGGGCCGATTTCTCAATGGTGCGACAACGACATTGATGACGTTAAGGCGGTAGAACAGATCCTCCCGGAACTGACCATCTTTTACCATCTGCTTGAGATCACGATTGGTCGCGGCGATCAAACGGCATTCAGATTTCATCGTTTTGTCAGAACCGACCGGTTCGTACTCACCCGATTCAA
>JAUUYJ010000290.1 GCA_030588275.1 Candidatus Zixiibacteriota bacterium
TCTTCCCTGACAAACAGACCGCACATGGAGATATGCTTTTCAAACTTGGCCATCTCGACTGAAGTCATGCTCCGCTTGATCCAGGTAAAGCCACACGGCTTGAGCTTATATTTTTTCTTTAACTTATTCTGGCTTAGCCCAAGAGATCGCCCCAGGCGACGATAGATTTCCTTCACATCTTTTTTATCCATCGGATAAGCAAAGACCGACTGACGCATTTCGTTAGCAACAATTCGGTTGCCCCAGGTATCCAGAATTTCTCCCCGTACCGCCGGGACTTCAATCGACTGGATGAATTGACGTCGCGCAATTTTGCGCCATTCCGATCCTCGTATAACCTGGATATAGGTCAACCGCAACCCGAAAACGATAAATGCACAGGCGGTCAGGATCAGGATGACACCAATTCTAACTTTTGAGTATTCCCGTTTCATCGTTGCTTAAAAATCTCCCCGGCGTCAGCATCATTGGTAGATATCAGCGGGACCGATTTTCTTATCTTCTCCATCGCCCGAGAAAGGCCGGCAAAGCGGCTTGAGGAGGTTACCGTCATATCCGGTTTCAGACTCAAATTTCTGACCGGAGGGGTGGGGCGCAGATCCATCTTTGAGGCAACCAATATTTCCTCAATCGTTTTTAAAGATGAAGCAGACATCCACCTGGCTCGCAAATCGGAAGCAACCAAACGAGCACTCTGGTTGGTATCCCGAAGTTGATCAATGTCGGAAATGAGTGAACGAACCCACACCCGTTGATAGATATAAAACGATGCCAACCCCATCAGGATGGCCGCTCCGACAACAATCGGTACGATGCGGCCTCTGGGACGGCTCCGCCCTCGACCCCGTCTTTGCCCTGGAAATCCGAGTTGTCTTCCGATCATCGCCATTTACAATTTTTCCGCCACGCGCATCTTAGCCGAACGGGCCCGCGAAGTTATTTTGCACTCCGCCTCAGCCGGGCCGATCGGTTTTTTGGTTAGAATCGAAAGCTCGCTATTTTTTCTATCCCGGAAAAAGTTTTTAACCAAGCCATCTTCAAGCGAATGATAAGAGATGACAACCATCCGCCCGCCGGGTGCCAAAACTTCCAGAGCCGCACCAAGCCCATCGGCCAACTGACCCATCTCATCGTTGACAACGATTCTAATCGATTGGAATACACGCGAGAGAGTCTTATTTAGAAAGCGAGGATTAGTAACAGCTTTAATCGTCTCAACCAACTGAGCCGTTCCGCTATATTTATTCTTTTGTCGGTGATCATAAATGGCGGCGGCTATTTTGCGGGAATTTCTTTCCCCGCCATATTCAAAAAATATCCGGGCCAGTTCTTTTTGCGGATAGCGATTTATGATGGTCGCCCCGGTCAACTCGGTGCCTCGATCCATCCGAAAATCAAGCGGGCCATCTTCCCGATGCGACATACCCCTTGCGCTGTCGTCAATCTGGTGACTGGAAATCCCCAGATCAAATAATACGCCGCAAAAGGGGGCCATACCGGATTCAACCGCCTGATATTTCAAATCGCCAAATTCTCCCTGAACTATGTTCGTCTGTGAGGAAAACTGTTGCAACCTCCCTGCGGTTTCCGTTACCGCATCAGTATCCCTGTCAATGGCTAAGAGGCGTCCATGCTCCTCCAGGCGCCTGATAATTTCAAAACTGTGCGAACCGCCACCGGCGGTGGCATCAAGGTAAGTCCCGCCCCGATCGGTTAAAAGATAGCCGATCACTTCGTCAACCATTACAGGTCGATGATACTCACTGCCCGGGATCATCCCGGAACAACCTTTCCGCTACCTCTTCATATGACTGGCCAAAATTATCATTGTATTCTTTAAAGCGAGTCGGGTCCCAAATCTCAATCGTCTTATTTACTCCGATAAGCAGAACATCCTTTTCTATACCTGCTAAACTTCGTAAATTTTCTGGAATAAGAATGCGTCCCGATTTGTCAATGTTGACCGGAGTGCTGTTTTGATGCATGCGACGATTAAAAAAGCGGAAATTTTTCTGGGTAAAAGAGAGCGCCTCAAGCCGTTTTTCGACCACAGCCCATTCGTTTTCCGGATAAAGCGACAGACAACCATCCAACCCTTCGGTCAAAATCATCCGTTCGCCGGATGGAATTCCCTTTTTATCCGAAGATTCGGGGTCACCTGGCCTGATTTTGGAAGGGATCGACAAGCGACCTTTTCCATCAATTACACCGGTAAATGTGCCACAAAATCCTAACAAGGAGAGGCTTCCTTCCCACAATATCCCATATTATCCCACTGATTCTAAATAGTGTCACTTTTTTGTATAAAAGTCAAGAAAAAATAAGAGAAAATACAGAAAATAATTCTGTGTAATCCGATATCGACCAAGAGTTAAGAAAGAACGATTAATAGAAATCGGTATCTTGCTGTCAGGCATAAATTCCCACGCGCAATCACAAATTTATTTTATTCTGTTTTATCCCGATTTTCCTGCTCATTCGGCAATCTCTGGACCCTATCTACAGTAGGGTGCCTCCCATACAATTTACTGCCGAATATCGATCATCTTTCTACTACACCCCGTTCAGTATTGCATCTACTTACCAGACACCATGTTACACCGACAAAAAAAATAACGAAATCAGTACAACAAGGCATCTTTATTGCAATTTGGGTCAATGGTTCGACTCGAAACAGTGGAGATAGAGATGAACGGTTTATATTTAATAGTAGCGTTTGTGTTAATTCTGGCTTCAAACCTATACGGGGAGGTCTGCTTACAACAATTCAGCTTCGATCTTTCTTCGGTTGAAATCAATAATCATGATCGGTCGGTCTCATATCAGGGTTTGGACAGACTCGACAGTCCCAACCGCCCGGCGACGCCGTTTACTCAATTTAGCTATTATTCCGATCTATCCGGAGAGCCAGCCGATCTGGAAATCGTCGTAATCTCAGCCGACACGATCGAACTTGGTTTTGCCGTAAGTAACTCGGCCCAGGACTTTTTGACATCCGATTATCAGCAAGAGATCGACCCGATCAATCTGATTATGGGGACCGATGAGCTTTACCCCAACAGCAGTTCTGAAATCAGATCGGAAACCTTCAAAGGTCGCCAGACCTATAACATCACCCTCTATCCGATTCAGTTTCTTGATGCCGACAGAATCATCTTCAATCGCCAGATGGAACTGAGGAGATCAGACAATCTGAATTGTTACTTGAAACCGGGTCGTCTGACACAAGTAGCTCTCGATCGTTCAACCGTTCCGTCGCAGTTTCGGTCGAGCAGTCTGGAAACTGATGGTGTCCCGCTTGGCGGTGACTTTGTCATCGTAACTTCACCCGAGTTGGCCGATTCGTTTGAACA
>JAUUYJ010000379.1 GCA_030588275.1 Candidatus Zixiibacteriota bacterium
AAAATTCGGTACAAATAATACCCAACCGGAACAGCGATAAATGTCAGCCCGATAATTTTGCCAAACAGAATCGAGCCGGCCAGAAAAAACCCAAACAGCCAATGACCCCAAACTTTTTTGTCGGCATATACCAAGGCCAGCAGGCCGGACAAAAAGAGCAGGGTCATGCCGTTTTCCAGAAACGGTCGTCGGCCCCAAAAAATTCCGATATAGTTTATCGCGACAAAAAAGAGGGCAATCAGAGCGGTGCCACTCCCCGACTGCTTCCGAATTATCAGATAGAAAAACAGCATTGAAAAGAGGGACAAAAGAACACCAACCAAATTAGCCTGATAGGTCCCCACCCCAAAGGTTGAAAAAACGACCCGGCTGGCCAGCGAGACCAGCGAGTACTGATATGTTATATAGCGATTATCGTCAAAGCTGTTCCAGTTATCATTTAACTCTGCATCCCGAGCATAAATTGTGTACTGGGGTGGATCGGTCTCAATCCCCTGTGAAAAAGTAATCTGATTGGGTGGGTCGGCCGAGAGTTGATACATACGAACAAACAGAGACAAGCCGATCAGGGCAACAAAGAAAATCACCTCCAACCGGAGAGAAACAGTCCACCGAAAACTATCTGTCAACTTGGCATTATTAGTCATAGCAATATTTCAGTTTACCGCATTGAAAACATGAGACCGATAATTTAGTTTTAAACCACAAAGCGGTCAAGCAGATTACCGGTAGCAATTGCCCTGATTTCAACTTGGGATATTACGAATTAGGAAAATGTCGAAATTTCTATTTGCCAAAAAAAATAATTATCGGTTTATTGGCGGAACGATTTTATTGTAATTTGAGTTTAGAGAAATTGACAACCCCCGATAGGCGGGGTATGAAAACAGACCCCCAAAAGAAAACGGGGTAAAAAAACGGTACGGAGGATTTATGAGTCAGGCGAAAAAGGGTGACACCATCAAGGTTCACTACACCGGACGATTGGAAGACGGCAGTATCTTTGACAGTTCAAAAGACCGGGAACCGCTTGAAGTCACACTCGGCGCGGGATCGGTTATTCCCGGGTTTGACAAAGGCTTGACCGGGATGGCGATTGGTGATACCAAAACTGTCAACATTCCTGCCGACGAAGCTTATGGCCAAATTCGTGAAGATATGATTGCCGAAGTTGGAAAAGATGACTTCCCTCCCGACATAAAACCCAAAGTCGGATTAGAACTGGAACTGACCCAGGAAGACAACAACATCATCAATGTTACAATCTCCAAAATTGAAGATGATAAGATCACCATCGATGCCAATCATCCTCTGGCCGGAAAAGAGTTAATCTTTGATCTGGAAATGATCGAGATCAAAGAGGCCTGACGCACCGATGCCATGCCTTGAAATATATTTGCCTGAGGTTAACCGGGATACCAAATCCCGGTTAGCCGACCGGTTGACCACCGTTTTCGCAGAATCTTCGGGGTTTCCTGCTGAGATATTTGCCATTCATTTTAACGAATATCAACCGGATCAGATCGCCATTGCAGGAAAAATATGGGATGGACAAACCGGTCACCCCTATCTTCATATGGTTCTGTATATCCCCCGGATAAAAAGATCGGTCAAGCAAAAATTGGTGGCCGAATTTACAACCGCATTCACCGAGAGCGTAGGCCATCCCGACTGGAAACCGGTCATCCATATCTGCGAACATCCATACGATAATGTTGGGGTGGAAGGTCAACTGCTTTCTGATGCGTACGAAGCCTGTGCC
>JAUUYJ010000346.1 GCA_030588275.1 Candidatus Zixiibacteriota bacterium
ACATTTACCGAATTATACCAATAGAGGATCAAGCTGAAATCGAGAAGGCCATAATGAGTGAATACCAATTTCTCCAATTTTTTGCCGCTTCACTATTTGTCATAATGTACAGCTATGGAGAGGCATCTCATACTGTGCAGGCAAAGAGATACAAGGATATTGGCCTCTTGGGGGTTGCCCTGATTCTGCTCAATTGGTTTGTTGTACTGTGCCCATCTGTGGCGGTTTTTAGAATTCTGATTCTCTTAATTATCGCCCTCTTTGCCAAGCTCGGATTTTGGATCATCTTCAAAGAGAAAAATAAAGAGAAATATATTGATACTGCATAAGACCAATTATTTACTTTATCTGTTGTTTAATATATTTACCGATCAACCCGATCGCAACTACCCAATTTTCAAATGCTTCTGCATCTGCTTATGTATCTTCCCATTGGTCGCCAAGAGCTGGCTATCATAAATCGATTGCCGACCACCTTTAAAATTAGTCACTTTACCACCCGCCTCGGAGATGAGCAAAACTCCCGCCGCCATGTCCCACGGTTTCAGCTTCAGCTCCCAAAATCCGTCAAATCGACCACATGCAGTATAAGCCAGATCGATGGCGGCCGATCCGCCCCGCCTTATCCCCCGAGAGAGTTTATACATTCGACCGAAATTACCCAGGTTAGTTATTTTCGACTCGGCAATATCGTATGGAAAACCGGTCGCCAAAAGAGATTGCTCCAGTTTCAATGTGGAGGAAACGGAAATACGTCGGCGATTGAGAAAAGCACCATTCCCCCGAACCGCATAAAACAACTCATCCATATTCGGATTGTAAATAACCCCTAAGACAATTTCACCATCCAGTTCAACACCAATTGAAACACAATAAACCGGGTAGCCATGCGCGAAATTGGTCGTTCCGTCGATAGGATCAATAATCCAACGATAATCCGATTGCGAACCGGAGATACCGGACTCCTCGGCCAAAATATCATGGGTTGGAAAATTTTTCGCAATTGACCGTTTGATCATCTTTTCGATTTTCAGATCAATAGCGGTCACCAGATCGACCCGCCCCTTCATCCGAATGTCGATCTTTTTTTGGCTTGCTCGCTTCATCATCTGTCCCGCTTGCAAAGCCAATTCCTGAGCCAGTTTTAATTCCTGTCTGAATTTAGCCATCGGTTCCAGTCCGGTTCAAAAGTCTGAATTGTGTTTGATACAAAGTATG
The DNA here is from genome assembly GCA_030588275.1 of Candidatus Zixiibacteriota bacterium. GTDB lineage: Bacteria > Zixibacteria > MSB-5A5 > GN15 > JAAZOE01 > JAUUYJ01. The sequence goes on from JAUUYJ010000346.1 coordinate 1,219, forward strand.
GTAAACTCCTTTTTGGGCCAACAATTCCTTGTGCGTGCCGCTTTCTCGTAACTGTCCTTTGTGCATCACCAGAATTCGATCCGCTTTTTCAATGGTTGATAAGCGATGGGCAATAACGATGGAAGTCCGGCCTTTCATTAATCGCTCCAACGCTTTCTGGATCAATAGCTCAGTTTCAGTATCAATCGAACTGGTTGCCTCATCCAGGATTAGAATTTTCGGATCGTAAGCCAACGCCCGGGCAAACGAAATCAACTGCTTCTGACCGGTTGACAAGGTTGCACCCCGTTCATACACCTCGCTTAGAAAATGGTCAGGATGGCTATTTATAAAATCTGCAATACCGACCTCTTCTGCCGCTTTCTTGACCTGCTCAAGAGATATTTGATCGTTGTTTAGATCAATATTCGACTTGAAATTTCCGGTGAACATAAAAACATCCTGCAAAACCAAAGCCATATGCGAACGAATATAGTCCGGCGTCATCTCCTTAAGAGAACAACCATCAATTCTGATATCCCCTTTTTGGAAATCATAAAACCTGAGCAGAAGCGAAATCAACGATGTCTTCCCTGCCCCGGTCGCTCCCACAACCGCGACTCTCTCACCCGGCTTGACGGTAAAGCTTAAATCTTCAACAACATACTCTGATTTGTTGTAAGCGAAGGAGACATTATCAAAAACAATCTCCCCTTTGATCTCGTCGATCTCCTTAGGATGTTCTGGCAAAGCAATCTGCGGCTCTTCGTCAATCAGGTTGAAAATCCGCTCCGACGATGCCATCGACGATTGCAAAATATTGTACTTTTCAGAAAGATCCCGCAAGGGCCGGAAAAATCGTTCGGCCAACTGGATAAAGGCAACCAGTTCCCCAAAGGTCAGAAGGTCGAAACTGATACGCAGACCACCAAAGTAGATCAGCATGGCAATCGCCAAAGTCTCAACAATTTCAACTATCGGAAAGAAATAAGCATAACAGAGAATTGACCGTTGATGGCTCTGCAAAAGATCGGCGTTGATTTTATCAAAATTCCCAAACACTTTTTTTTCGCGCGTGAACAGTTGCAGGACCGACATCCCGGACAGATGCTCCTGCAAAAAGGAATTGATGC
>JAUUYJ010000364.1 GCA_030588275.1 Candidatus Zixiibacteriota bacterium
CCGAAATTGTGACCTGACGGTATTTGACGATCCAGTCATACACATCTTTGTAGAATAAGCCATTGAGCGGTTTTTGAAATCATCGATAATTGTAAGTCTATTTCACATGAGAAATCAGGAGTTAACGGGTCACTGCATCGATTTTTACAAACCGACTTGTATCATAAGACCGCTAATCAGAATCGTAATTCCTGCCAGCGCATGAGAGAATCGTTCCATCCTGGCCAGAGGTATAAAAGATATCCCTTTTCTAAGCAAAAGAACCATCCCCAGCATCGTCACAACGGTCGTAACTGAAAAAGCGATGGCAACCAGAACCATCCCGCCAAAATTGAACTGTGCGGCAGGGTACATCAATATAGGTATTAAAGGTTCGCAAGGTCCCAAGACAAAAACTATAAACAACAACCAGATTGTTATCGGTTTGCGATTTTCACCCTCAGGAAGGTGGCCATGTAATTTCTTTTTATAAGCGCGCCTGAGTCCCCACACAAAATAGACAAGCCCAAACGCAATCAAGACCCACCCGGCCAGATCACCTCGAACCGACTCGAACGCTTCCAATTTATATACCGCGATGCCGAAAGCGATACCGATCAGTCCCAAAATCACCGAACCTAAGACATGGCCCAAGCCACATAATACAGTAACAAGACAGGTCTTCGTCCCTGACCAATTTCTTGCTTTGGCAATGGCAACAAATGGCAGATAGTGATCCGGCCCCAGAATAGTATGCAAAAACCCAATTGAAACAGCCGTTGTCATTAGTATGGTGATCTGGTCAAACATGGTGGACATTATACATCAATTGTCGCAGACACCCAACAGTTTTCTAACCTAATCAGGACAAACTATATCGACTTGGGATGATTTTGTAAGTCAGCCTGCCTGTTTTAGTCCGTTCCGGTATCCAAACTTAAAACCGTATCCCCGACATCGACAGTATCGTGCTCGACCGGATGCTCTTTAAAATAAGCAACCAACGAATCGGTTTTGTTCTTGGCCAAAAGCCAAACAGTCTGCCACTTTTCTTCCCGCCCGGCAAGCAACTTCTTGAAGGCAGTAATCGAATCGGCTGTCAGATTGTATTTGAAAAACAGGGAATCGCGCGCTGTATAGAACCGCTCCGGCTCATTGCGAAAAAGTTCCGCCGCCACCGACAACTCGGCATAGAAAGAACCTATCTTGTCGAATTTGGCCGTTTGCTCATTGGCATCCTGCTTGTTTTTGTAATAAAGCCCGACGGCGACAGCTATAATCGCGAGGTAAACAATTATTTTTTTCCAGTTCAAACTCATTCAACTTTCGGTTGCCTTCATGCGTATTAAACGTAAATTAGCTATTACTGAAAGTAACTATGTCAAACGAGATTTCAAATAGAGAAAAAAGTGACTGGCGCGCCACCTTGGCCGGAAAAAAGTTCGATTTCCCGGTCAAGAGACGGATAACCACACCAGTCAAAATCGGTGATATCATCATTGGCGGCAAATTTCCGGTCGCCATCCAGTCGATGACCACCACCGACACCCTCGACACCGAGGCGACCGTCGCCCAGATCAAAAGTTTGGAAGAGGCCGGATGTGAGATCGTCCGGGTCGCCGTTCTGAACGAACGCTCGGCGCAGAATCTGGGAGAGATAAAAAAACGGATCAATATCCCTCTCGTCTCAGATATCCACTTTTCCTATAAGCTGGCCTTGACTGCTATCAAACAGGGGATCGACAAGGTCAGAATCAACCCCGGAAACATCGGTGCCGAATGGAAAGTGGCCGAGGTGGTCAACGCCGCTAAAGATTCCGAAATCCCGATCCGTATTGGTGTCAACTCCGGCTCTTTGCCGGAAGATCTACTAAAAGAGTACGGCCATGAAGACCCCCGCGCCTTTGTTGGGGCCGCTCTCAGAGAGCTTGAAATTCTGGAAAATCTTAATTTCTTCAATACTGTCATCTCTCTAAAATCGACCAACACCGCCTGCACCATCGGAGCCTATAGTATGCTGGCCGAACTGGTTGATTATCCGTTCCACCTCGGAATCACCGAGGCCGGAACCGAGTTCAAAGGTTCGATCAAATCGGCCGTCGGGATCGGCACGATTTTAGCCCGCGGGATCGG
>JAUUYJ010000140.1 GCA_030588275.1 Candidatus Zixiibacteriota bacterium
CAATGGTCAGGTATCAGAGAGGTCTGAATCTATCTTGATTGTCTCCGATAGCACTAAAAAGATATTTATTGATTTTGACAATTAGCAGATAATTTACGTATTTGATTTTAACTATCTCGCATTCGCGAAAATAATTTTTTTGTGGAGGATAACCCTATGTATCCACGTATCTTTAATTCTGTTCTATGCCTATCAGCGGCGGCATTATTATTAGTCTGCACCATAATGATGCAACCGCTTCAAGCACAGGTGGCATCAGATGTTTCCGAAGAGCTTTCCAAGGCAATCAATTTTTATAGCGAGCTGGAGTTTGACAAAGGATTGGAACTGACCCAATCGCTTCTGGCTGGTGGCCTGTTAGACGCCAAAGACAGCATCGCCGTTTATGCGGTGACCAGCATGCTTACTTTCGGCAAGGGTAAGGAATTTGAAAACAAATCGTACCGTCTTCTGGAAACGATGGCCGGAATCGGTCCCTGCAAAATCCCCCTTCCCTATGACTTCTGGCCTCAACAGCTTCGTGACCGCTGGTATTCTATTGCCAAGGAAAAAGGAGCGTTGGTCTGCGAGCAGGCATCAACGGAGATCACGACCATCGCTATCATGGAATTTGATAATTTTTCGGTTGGCAAATATCAGGAAGAGTTAGGATTTGTCACCAAAGGATTGGCCGACTTCTTTGAAGTCGATTTCTCCAAAATCAGTTCGTTGCGGGTCGTTGAGCGAGATAAAATCGAATTTATCTTAGACGAGTTGAAACTGAGCCAGGAAGGGATGGTCTCCTCCTCGACCGCCATCAAGGTTGGCAAACTTTTGGGTGCCCAGATAATGGTGTTTGGATCGGTGACCCAACTTGACTCGCGCAATGCCAAGATGCTTATCAAAGCGGTCAAGGTAGAGACTTCTGAGATTATTGCGGCGGTGGACAAAGATGGCCGGCCCAATTTCTTCAAGATGCAGAAAGAGCTGGTAAAAGAGCTGGCCGGAAAATTGGATGTGGCTCTGGATAGTAAGACCGAAAAGCTTCTGGATGAGGGTGGCACCGAATCGTACGATGCGGCGACCTTGTATTCCAAGGGATTATACTTCATGGATCGTTACGAATATAAGAAAGCGTACGAATTTTTCAAGTCGGCCTACGACCTGGATAACAGCTTTGTCGAAGCCAAACAGAAAATGGATATTTACCGACCCCTGGCATCATAATCGGGGTCTTCGATTAGAAACTTTGCGAGGCATTATATGCGCATAACAATTGTGTTAGTTCTGCTTATGGCCATCATCGGCTGTTCGCATACATCATACATGGAGGGTCGTCGTCTGGCCGATCAGGGAGATTTTGATCTGGCCATCACGACTTTGTATGAGGATATCAAGCAAAACCCCAATAGTGCTGATGCCTGGCGCGAGTTGGGAGTTGCCTTTTATAAAAAGAACGATCCGATCAAAGCGAGCGAGGCACTCCTTCAGGCCAACCATATCCGGCCGGATGCTCGGACCAATCTGTATCTCGGATTGATTAATGAAAAGGAAAATAATATCAACGGAGCGATCGAATCATATCGGATCGCCCTGTCGCTTCGACCGAGGTCAAAAACGGCCGAGCAGATTCAGGTTCGGATGGATCATTTGATCTCCCAAAAAATGGCCGCCGATGCCCTGAACGCGGTCCAAAATGAGGCGGCTATAAAATCGTCTGACATTCCATCGAATAGTGTCGCCGTCGTCGATTTTGACCCAACCCACCTGCCGCCGGAACTGGCCCCAATCAGCAAAGGGTTGGCCGAGATGACCTCGATTGATCTGGCCAAGGTCGCATCGTTGAATGTTGTTGACCGACTGAAGATTGACATGATTCTCAAGGAACTCAATCTGGGTAACAGCGAATATGCCGATCCGAAATTTTCCCCTCGGATGGGTCGCCTCGTCGGTAGTCGCAATATTGTTACCGGCGCACTCTATGGTTTAGGGGAAGAAACGATTCGCCTTGATGGTGCGGTGGTTGATACCAAAGACAGCAGTACGGTGGCGACAACCCCAACCGAAGGGGAAATGGCCAAGTTTTTCAAACTTCAGAAAGATTTTGTCTTTCGGGTGATTGACAAAATGGGGATCGAACTGACCGCCGAAGAGAGGGATGCAATCGAAGAGGTTCCAACCGAATCGTACCTCGCCTTTATGGCTTACAGTCGTGGCCTCGATTATAAAAGCAAAGGGATGTACCAGGAAGCGGCCGGGCAGTTCAACGATGCCGCCCAAATGGACAACAGCTTTGTGGCGGCCAAACAACAGGTTGTCGTAGCGAACCGGCAAGCGGCGGCCAAGATGCAGGGTTCTCAATCGGCCAGCCAGGTTGAAAAGGTTATGATCAAGGCGGCTGACATGGAGAGCGTTATGGAAGGGCTTGACCAGATGCAAGCGGCGATTCTTAATCAAGCCGGATTTATCCGGATCAATCAGGTTCTTGATAATTTTGGCAACCCAACCTTTAATCCCCCACGGATCGGCGAGGGAATGGGTATTATTATCATAAAGGGGACCCACAATGACTAATAAAACGGTTTTTATATTATGCGCCGTTGCTCTAATTTTATTGACGGCACCGGCTGTGGGACAAATTATCTACGGCCAACCTACGACGGGCGACCTGCGGGTTATATACAGTAGTTGGACGGCTGATTATGGAGATTACGAGACATCTGTCAGCCAGTTTTTCACCCCGGTTTCCGGAATGATTCCGCTGAAAGATAATCTGGAGATGCGTTTCTATTCCGCCATGACATCGAACAACGTTGATGTCACACTTGCCAGCGATGGCTCTACCGAAGAGTTCAGCCTGTCCGGAATTAGCGATCTACGGTTTCAGTTTAACCGTTCTCTTTCAGAAGATAGAATGCTTGTCGGTCTCGGACTCAATCTGCCCACCGGTAAAAAGGAGCTCAATGCTCCGGATGAATGGCCGGTAATGCAGGCACTCTCATCCAATTATCTCGACTTCCCGATTCGCCGTTTGGGTGAAGGGATGGGTATCAATCTGCTCTTTGGCGGCGCGACCTATTCCGGATCAGCACGCTTGGGTGGGACCATCATGTACCAGATCAATGGCAAGTACAAGCCGTACGAAGGGGACGAAGATTATGACCCAGGCGACTTTTTGACCGTCAACGGTGGTTGGGAGAAAAGTGGCGAGAAAACTTCGGTCTCGGTTAACGCCTCCTACAGCATATATGGAACAGACAAATCAGACGGACAGGAGACGTTTAAATCCGGTAACAGCTTAAGCCTCTCAGCCGCGATATCCTCCGGGTCGGAGAATATGAAATTCACCGGTGCTATCGGTTTTTTACTGCGGGATCGCAACACCCGCTACACTCTTGATACTACTTCGACGGCGTACAAGGAAGATCAACTCAAGCTGTATGGGAACGAATTCAATATCGCCGGGGGAGCAACCATTCGGATGAAAAACGAAATCGTTTTGACTCCCCATATCACATTCCATTCCATTGGCGACGATGAATCAATCGACTATACCGATGGTAGCGATACCGATGGGAGTGGTTCGATTATTGGGATCGGATCGGGAGCGTCCCGAAGCATCGGCGAAGGGATTAATATGGATATCAGTATGACCTTCTTCACCGGTTCGGCTCTTGGTGGAGATGTTGATCTGTCCGGTTTTCAATTCGGTATCGGGATAACGGCGACTTTTTAATATAGTGAAAGATAAATTATGAGACAAAAAACTGAAATAAAGATTTTGGCCGTTCTGGTGGTACTGTTGATCGGTTTGGCTTTGTTGGCCGGATGCGCCAAGAAAATCGTTGGTAATCAGGAGGTCGGGGTTCGATTTGAGATCCCGACTGAAGGGGTCATCTCTGCAAAACTGCTCACCTCAATAGACCGCTTTGAGATAACCGTTGAGGGTGAAGGTATTGAAGAGCGCTTGATCTTCCCTTTGGTTCTTGAAAATGGCTTTGTCACCGGTGAAATTGAGGTCCCTTCAGGACCACGCCGGCTGTTTACCCTCAAAGCTATCGGCTTTAAAGGGGAAACCATTTATCTCGGCATCAGTATTGTCGACGTTTTTGCCGGTCGTACAGTTGTCGTTGACATTCCGTTGGTTCCATTGGTTCCGATTTTGACCATGACACCTCGGTATCAACGGGTTGAGATGAATAACAATTTCGTCGTTGATTTCGTACTCCATAATGTACAGGACGTCTCCTATATTAGCTTTGAGTTTGAAAGTACTAATGGACCGTTTAATTCATTCCCCCTCTCCGGTACCGCAGGGCGTGACATCGACACTACCATTGCCACGTTTGGGTACGGTAATGGTGAAATCGGGCCACACGTCTGGATTTCATCTCGAAACCAGTTCGGTGATATTACCAGCCCAACCGGTACAACCCACCTGGCAACTATGGAATTTAATTCATATAGAGATTGGTTTGACACGATTGCTCCGGTGACTTTTAGCATAGGTTTCATGACCGTTGACCACTTTGTTGACACTATTTTTACGCCTCTCAATATCTTTGATGATGAGGCGGAAGTCTTTCTTTGGACGCGCCCTTTTCAAGGTGAATAATTTAGATAGACTCATGAAATAAGAAAAAGGGATTACCAATTTTGGAAATTTGGCGATTAAGAATGAATAGTCTGTTTTTAAAGAGATAAATTATGAGACAAAAAACTGAAATAAAGATATTGGCCGTTCTGGTTGTCTTGATGATCGGGTTGGCTTTGTTGGCCGGATGCGCCAAAAAAATCGTTGGCAATCAGGAGATCGGGGTTCGATTTGAGGTCCCGACCGATGGGATCATCTCTGCAAAGTTACTCGCTACTATAGATCGTTTTGAGGTCACCGTAGAGGGTGAAGGCATCCCAGAGCGGATAATCGAGCCGTTGGCTCTTGAAAATGGCTTTGTCACCGGTGAAATCGAAGTCCCTTCAGGGCCACGTCGGCTTTTTACTCTCAAAGCTATCGGTCTTAGAGGAGAAACCATTTATCTCGGCATCAGTATTGTTGATGTTTTTGCCGGTCGTACAATTGTCGTTGACATTCCGCTGGTTCCAATGCTTCCGATATTATCTATTACGCCTCATTATCAGGAGGCTGAAATGGGTAACTTATTCACTCTCGATTTTGTACTTCACAACGTTAAAAATATCGCCTATATCAGTTTTGACATAGACGTCCTCACTGATGGAATATACACCAATGGCCCATTTGGATCTTTACCCATTTCAAGTACTCCGGGACGCGATATTGACACTAATCTCACCACTTTCGGGTACGCTTGGGGAGATTTCGGACTTTACGCCTGGGTAAATTCTCGAAATGAAGTGGATGACTTCACCAACCCAACCGGTACAACTCATCTTGGTTCTTTGACATTTAGTTCATATGCTGATTGGCATGATACAATTGCCAGTTCAGTTTTTAATACAAATGTCACTTGGGTCAATTCGTCAATTCAGGATACGACCATGACAGCGGATAAGGTTTTTTCCGATCAAGCTGAAGTGTTCTTGTGGTATTCACCCGGTGGGGGTCTTTAATTCAAACTACATCACACAAAAAAGCCCCGCTTAGCGGGGCTTTTTTTATACCTGAAATTTATGCAATTAATCTATTTGCTTTGCAGAATAATCGGCTCCGCCACCTGCGCTGGGTAAACATCACCTGAAGGTATCTCGCCGTTGGTTCCGCTGATAAACATGCCAAGGATAAATAGAAGGGACATCGTCTTTTTCCCCTTCCCCTTGTTTTCTACTTCTCCGGCCAGCTTGATTTTGGAACCATCCATCGGCTGATAATCGCCATTGGTTTCCAGCTCAACAAAGCCAATTTTTATATAACCCGGTTTACCCGGTTTTCCAGCCGGTTCCGCTTCGATCACTTTGGCGATCCCTTGCGCACCCTTTTCGACAATGACCTTGCCACCAACCACAATCGATTCGGCGAGGTAGATGACCAACGGATTATCCTTGGTCAGGTAGGCCGAACTAATTGTCATCCCGGGAGCAAACTGGACCTTGATCTCCTGTCCCTGAGGTATCTGGATTGTCGCCGAAAAAACGGATGATGATATGAGACTCAAGGTCAAAAGCATCATCAACCCGGCCAAAACAAACTTTCTATTCCATCTCTGCATAATAAACTCCCTTTATTTTTTGACCCGACATTACTTCATTTCCGGCAACAGGTCGGCCGGGGTCGGATTTAGAGTAATCGAGACCGTCTTTCCTAATGTCGGCAGAGTTATCTCTCCCTCAAAGTCAAAAATGGCAAAATCACCTTTTAATATTCTCCGGTCGGTCGCCTGCTGACCCCAATTTTCGGCCGCAGTCGGAGCATCATAAGCAATATGAATCGTTTGTCCCATTTTCCAGTTCAGGGAATACTCAATACCGAGAAGAATCTGCTCTCCGGCGTCAGCCGACCAGACCGGTTCCCCACCCTTATCAACCACTTCGACGTGCAGATGACCGTTATCCGGGATACTCGTTATCTTGTACGCAAATTTACGCGATTTTTTCCACTTGGCAACATCCCGAAGGTAATTACTTATTTTACGCTCGCTCTCCTGATCGACTTTACCTCGAAGCGTTTTTAAAGTTGCAACGGCGGTCTTGAGACGATACTTGGGAGAACTACTGTCGTTGATCTTGTCGATCAGGTCACCCAAGCCGACGGTGGTCGCCTTGACTTCCTTTTTCTTCACCGTCGC
>JAUUYJ010000370.1 GCA_030588275.1 Candidatus Zixiibacteriota bacterium
GACGTTATCTTTGGTGATATCCATCTGGGAGGGAACTTCGAGGACAACCTCCCGCATGTCAACCTTTATCATGGTTTCCATGAAATGCATAATAATGTTGAGGCCGGAATCAAGCGTCCGTTGGTATTTACCGAGCCGCTCGATCAATCCTTTTTCAAACGGTCGTACGATTTTGAATGACATTGAGGCCAGTATGAAAGCAAAAACTACCAGCACTGCTAAGAATAACATAGCTCCAGACATTGTATCCTCCTTGTTTTCTTATATTATAAAAAATCGTTTACTCAGTTATTTCTTTTACATTCAGTTTGGTTCCATCGACCGACAGGATTTTGACTTTTTTGCCCGGTTCGATATCTTGTTCAGAACGAGCCTGCCAGACCTGGCCTTCAACCTTGATCAACCCTTTGACCTCGCTGACAGCTTTTTTGACAACTCCGATATTTTCGATCAGACCATCCATGTTGCTTTGGATCGGGGCTTCTTTGGTGATCTTGGCCGCCAATGGTCGGGTTGCGGGAATCAAAATTATCGAAACGACGGCGAAGACGGCCCCCTGGGTCAGGTACGACTCAGGAGCGAAAAAAGCAGTCGCGGCACCGGCTAATGATCCGACGACAAAGCAGGCGAATATAAATCCGGGGGCGAAAATTTCTATGATGATAAATATCAGAGCCGCCGCCAGCCAGAACCATATTAGAGCTTCCATAGTAACCTCCAAAGTACAATTTGATAAGACGATAAATCTATTGAGTCTGTTCGTCTCTGAAAATATACCGGAGATGGATGCGAATATTCAATAAAAACAGACCGGTCTGTTTCTTTAAAAGCGGAATCCCACCCTTTTCCTTTTTTTCCCTCCTTTTTCCTTATTATGAAATGGGGCGAATTTTGCGTATATTTAGAACTATGCCACTTGTAATGTTATTTTTGACATCGTTTGGGGTTGGCCTCTCCGGTGCCCTGATGCCCGGTCCGCTGTTGACGGTCAATATTTCCGAGACAACCAAAAAAGGATTCTGGACCGGCCCGATTCTGATCATCGGTCATGCCTTGGCCGAAGTCGGCGTGGTCGTGGCATTGATGTTTGGGCTGGCGGAGGTGATGAATTCGCCGAGGGTTGTCAGTTTTATCGGGATTGCGGGGGGTGCGGCATTGATCCTCATGGGGGGGATGATGGGCTCAGATATTTTGCGCAAAAAAATCTCAATTGATATCAATCAGTCCGGTTCCTCTTCCGGATTATTGATTGGCAAAGGGATTACCGCGTCGCTTTCCAATCCGTACTGGTTTGTTTGGTGGGCAACGGTCGGGTCAGCTTTTTTGACCAAATCTTTTTCGCACGGTCCAATCGGTCCGGTCGTCTTTTACTTTGGGCATATTATGTCGGATCTGGTTTGGTACAGCTTGGTGTCGTTTCTGATATCAATAGGAAAGAAACTATTGGTTGGGAAGCCGTATTATATTCTTCTCTCAATTTGTGCCCTGTTTCTGATTTATATCGGGGTTACCTTCATAGTTGATGCGGTATGAGAGGCCGGTTTTACCCTATAGGTCGACTGCTCTGTTTTTTATCTGTCGTACTGTTTTTTGCCCAACCGAATTATGCTTCCGAGGATAACGAGCGGTTCAAAATCCCCGGTCGATTTTCGTCCAAGAGCGAAAGTCGGCCTGTCAGCAGGCTGGTTTTTGAATATTCCCCGGATGTTCAGATCGTTTTTGAGCAAGGTGTTATCCATCGCCCCCGATTGAAAGAGGGGGAGTCAAATTATCTGTACTTTTTTGTCGGTCAGGGGCATCTGATCGTTTCCGATTCGAGCTTGATTGAGGGAGAGTGGGGGGATGGATCGGTTTCGTTTGTCGATCAGAAACGGTTTAGCTCCGCCTTCTTTTGTACTGCTGTCAATCCGTTTGGTAATTCC
>JAUUYJ010000256.1 GCA_030588275.1 Candidatus Zixiibacteriota bacterium
CTGAGAATAGCCGATCAATGCCATCGCCAACTTAGTCGGATCACCAGTCGATTTTTTTTCGATGATACGTGCGATAAGATCATCCGGCAGATACGAAAAAACCGATTGGCCATACCACTCAGTTAGAAAAATTTTCATCGACGATTGACTCAACTTATCGGCCCAGTCACGATCTGAGACAAACCGTTTTCTCCGCTCATGCTCAATCTCAATCCCCGGATTGGCCGATTCGATTACCATCCCCTTAAACAGATCGGGGTAATTCAGAGCCGTATGCAGAGCAATCCGCCCCCCCATCGAATAGCCGCAGATAACAGGTCGATGGGAAAATTTCTCTACCGATAATTTGACAATCTGGCGTGCTGCATTGGCAAAATTCAGATCATCCGTACCACCTGTGGTTGCACCATGCCCCGGAAGGTCAAGCGCGACGCAATGGTATCTCTCGCACAAGCTTTCAATTACCGGAGCCCAGATTCTATTGCTCCCCATAAACCCATGCAAAAACAGAATCCCCGGTTTATCCGAATCACCCCGTTCCGATAGATGCCATTGGATAGTGGAGGAAGGCATATCTCAATCTCCCCGCTCGGACAGTTGTTCGGCAATCATTCTCCGGATAAACTGATGTTGCTCGTGGTTATCCACCCGGTTTGATTTTATTTCAATGATAAACGATCCATCATGCTGGCTATGGCTGTGATAATGCTCTTTTAGTTGTGGGACCGAATCGCACGATTCATAAGGCAAACCAAACTGCCCGGACAAATTTTGAAAATTCATTCCATGAGGTGTCCCAAAGAGTGGCTCAAACGATGCGCCGATTTCGGCGACTGGAAGAAAATGAAAAATCCCACCACCATCATTATTGATAACGATTATCCTGATCGGAAAATTTGACCGGGCCGCAAGAATTAATGAATTCATATCATGGATAAAAGCCAAATCACCTATCACCAGCGTCGTCGGACGCTGGCACCCCTCGGCGAACCCGCAGGCTGATGCGATGATCCCATCAATCCCACTTACCCCCCGGTTAGCCGCAACGATAATATTTTTGTTTGAGTGCCGGCCAAAGCTATCGGCATCACGAATTGGCATACTGTTCGACAAAAACAGAGCAGAACCATCCGGCAACATTTCTGGCAAGGCAAAAGCCAGAGCCGGTTCAGAAGCATTATTCTCATGAAAATGAGTTGTCAGGCGTTCTCTGGTCAGAGACTCCCGCTTCTTCCAAAGACCTAACCAACTGTTATCATTCTTCGCCTCGCAGCCTATTAGCATCTTTGAAATAATTTCTGCCGTTGGCCCCACGATACGAATCGTTTCCAACCGATCAGGATCAACCGTGATGTTATGGCTCTGAATTTTAATATATGAGGCAGGCCGTTGAGCCAAAAGAAAATGGTTCAGCCTTTTGGAGGTCGGCAAACCACCAATATGAATAACCAGATCGGGGATGATCCCCTCAGTTTCATCAAGATACAGATCGTACAGGTCAAACAGATTATCGCTATCGGTCGATTTGAGAGTTGATAGAACATCACAGAAAACCGGCCAGTTCAACCGCTGGGCCAAATCTATCATCTGCTCCCGGTCCTCAGAAGAGCTTGCCGGACCAGATATTATTATTCCATGTTTCGCTCGATTGATACGATCAAGCGCATCATTCATACATTGCAAATTTGTACCAGCCACAGAATCGCTGGCTTCAGGCCGTTTCGCATCATACCATTTTTCAACTTTGGAATCGTATATTGAAGCATCAAAGGATGCCTCCGGCAATGATAACGGCTCACGAAAGCGACAGTTAATATGCACCGGTTGGTCAAAATTGTTACTGGAGCAAATGGCAAAATTTAACAGGTCAAGCAGGTCGTGCGGATTGAATTTTTCATCTGGTGCTTCAAGCGTAATTGATTTCGAGACAAACTTGCCGAACAGATCGGTTTGGTCAATCGTCTGGTTGGCACCACAATTCTGCAGCTCTTTCGGGCGGTCGGCGGTAAGTACGGCAACCGGCAATAACGACTGACGCGCCTCAATCAAACCGGGGAAATAATTTGCCACCGCGGTCCCGGAGGTGCAGATCAATCCGACTGGCCGCCCACATCCTCTGGAATATGATAAAGCATAATAAGCGGCGGCCCGCTCGTCATAAAACAGTTTCGCTTTGGCCTTTTTATTAGAAACTACCGCCAAGGCAAGGGGGGTAGAGCGGGAACCGGGAGAGATGCAGAAGAGATTAATATTTTGCTTGATGAGAAAATCGATAATCAATCCGGCGGAGAATATATTGATGTTAGGTGCAATCACACCTTCGCCTTATCCGGTAACAACGACCTGAGAATATTTTTGCTTTCGATCTCACTCCATTCCGCTTCAGCCGACGAGCCACGCACAATCCCGGCTCCTGAAAAAACGGAGATGGTACATCCATGCACCAAGGCCGAACGTATCCCAACGGCGAACTCTGATCGGTTTTTGGAAACATACCCAATCGGTGCGGCGTACCAACCCCGCTCAAACGGCTCCAACGCACCAATCATAGGAACCGCTTTCAGACGAGGTGTTCCACCCACCGCCGCCGTCGGATGAAGAGCCCGCACCACGTCGCTTCCTGAAATTTCTTTCTTTAGTTCACCACCAACCGGAGTCAGCAGATGCTGGATCCGATTAAGCTTCAACACATCGGTCGCTCCAATGCTTGGGTCGGCCTGACAAATCGGACGCATCGCCCGACCCAAACCTTCGACAACATAGCGATGTTCACGTTTTTGCTTTTTGCTATCGACCAATTCCTTTTCAAGGCGCCGATCGTCATCGGCATCCTTTCCCCGTGCCACGGTAGATGAGATCGCTTCGGTTAACAACTGCGGGCCGGTCAAGCGAAAAAGCCGTTCCGGTGACAGGCAAATAAAAGCCTTATCGGGATTAGGTTGAAACAACACCGCATAACAATTTTTATTTTCGCCGGTCAGTTGATCTAAAATCGTAACCGGATTCGGTTTTTTAGTCAGGCATATGTCGGTACGGCGGGCCAGCACAATTTTTTTGATCTCCCCCGCCGAAATGCGCATCAAAGAGGTCGCAATATTTTCAGACCAACCCTCAAAATCGGGATGATGCTTGATAGAAACAACTTCAGAAACAGTTCTCTTTGCTTTCAACCGGGCAAGGTCGATAACGAAATCAGATCGGTTTGAAACCAGGGTATTGGCACGATCCATGATGCAGTCGATATCATCACTCGGAAGCAGAGTCAAACAAAAACGTAACTTGAAACTGTCCTCCCGACGGATAACCATCATTTCCGGAATCATAGATACCTGAGATCGAAACTCTTCCCAATTCGGATCGGTCGGGTCGGTCGGGTCAGTTCCAGAGAATGATTGCCCACAAAAAAATAACAGATCCCCTCCAAATGGAGAAGCCTCGATTATCGCTTCGGCAGAATTCAGATCAGAACCGTCTGAGCTCTGATCAATTTCAAAACCGACACCGGTCCCACCAAATTCAAATTTGGAATCGCGCCCGCACCAGTACAGCTTGCAACTGGCCGGGGAAGATTCGAGCCATCCCAATATGGGAAGAGCATCAATAGTTATATCAAAAACTATCGGGAGTTTTATTCCGCAAGTATGGACACTCTCCAGTACCAGCCGGATTTTATCTCTTGTTTGTGAACTGAAAATCTTTTCGTTGGAACCGGTCGTACTCATCTCGGACTACTAACCGACCGTCTGCCCGGTCCGCTTGCCAACGGTCAAAAGCCCCCGGCGGTTCAAATCGGCCATCATTTTTTCAAATGATTCAAAATCGAGCGCCTGCGAACCATCCGAAAGAGCCTGCTTCGGACAGGGATGAACTTCGACCATAATTCCGTCCGCACCAGCCGCCAGAGCGGCGGCAACCAGAATGGGAACCAGTTCGCTATCTCCGGCCGGATGCGA
>JAUUYJ010000161.1 GCA_030588275.1 Candidatus Zixiibacteriota bacterium
CTGAGTTGCTCGCGCAGTTTGTCCCAGTCGTCACCTGACGAATCGGGTGGCGCTTCCGGCTCGCTTTGATTTTCAGACGCATGATCTTTTTCGTCAACCAAATTATCCGGGGTTGCCTCTGGAATCGGTTCCTGCTCCGGTTTTTGCATCTCCTCCATACTCATCTCCGCAGGTGGCTGGGGCTGAGGTGCGGGCGGGGGCGTGGGGGGTGGGGCGGGGACGGCTTTCGGAGTGTGATGCGGAGTCGGAACGGAATGGCTTTCGCGTGGGACCTCTTCCGCCTCTTTCTCTTCTCGTTCAAATTCGGTTATTGATTGCTCGATTGTCTCCATCTGTGAGGCAACCAAACCGCGCAGGCTGTTTAGATAATTGGATCTTATGTATCGTATCTTGTTGATGTCCGCTACCAGCTTCCCCATCTGCCGTTGCATATCGGCAATCACGCTGGCTCGGTGTTGCTCCGCGTCGTGCATAATTGCATCAGCCTCATTGCTCGCCTCGGCGGTAATCGT
The DNA here is from genome assembly GCA_030588275.1 of Candidatus Zixiibacteriota bacterium. GTDB lineage: Bacteria > Zixibacteria > MSB-5A5 > GN15 > JAAZOE01 > JAUUYJ01. The sequence continues at coordinate 513 of JAUUYJ010000161.1, forward strand.
ATCTGCTTCGCGGCGGGCCACGGCGATGCTGTCTTCGGCATTTTTTCGAGCATCCAAAACGGTCGCCTTGAGAGTCTCTTCAAGCGAGATCAAATGTTTCAGCCGATCCTGTAGATGCTTGTTTTCCTCGGATAGCTTAAGCACTTCGCCTCGTGCTTCCTCTAAAGCCGAAGCCGCCAAATCACGAAACAGTTCAACATCGTCGGCGTTGTAGCCGCGAAATTTTATTTCAAACTGCTGTTGTCTGAGATCGTTCGGGGTTGTTTCCATAACTATTTTCTTTTCTTAACTGGTTGGGCATTATCCACGTCGGCCAAAAATGGCCGTGCCGATCCGGACCATGTTGGAACCGCAGGCGATCGCTATCTCGAAGTCATGAGACATTCCCATCGACAAGAATTGTACCTGCTCTCCCAAATTTTGTTTCATCGCTTCAAACATATCATTCGTTTTTTCAAAAGCTTTTTTTATCGCTTCGGTCTCCCGGGTCAAAGGACCGATGGTCATCAAACCACACAGGTTGACACCGGGCAATTTTGAAATCTTTTCTGCCTCCGATAAAAGTTGGTCAAACCTGTAACCATATTTGGCCAGTTCACCAGAGGAGTTTAGTTCAATCAAACAATCGATCCTTTTTTCTAAAGCGACCGATGCGCCTGAAACCTTTTGAGCCAATTCATAAGAATCGAGCGAATGAATCATGTCAAAATATTCAACCGCTCTTTTTGCCTTATTCGACTGCAAATGACCGATCATATGCCACTTTGCAATCGGACCCAGCTCCGCAATTTTGGCCGATCCATCCTTAACCCGACTTTCTCCCAAGTCGGTGACGCCAGCCTCAACCGCCAGAGCGGTCAGGTCGGCTGGAAAAGTTTTGGATACTGCCACCAATGTTATGTCATCCGCTTGGCGACCTGAGCGATCCGCCGCTGAGACAATTCTCTCATTAATCAGCCTCAGGTTTTGCGCTAACTGGTCTCTCGACCCTATTTCTTGGTCATCTGCCACAACTTTAGAATAATAAAAGTGCGGAATTAAGGTGTAATAAAAATTCAAGAAAAATCAAAATAATAAAAAAATGCGGAGAACATTGTGTCTAAATAAGGAATATGGTACAGCAATATCCAAAACAACAAGATAGATAGTCTGAAAAAATTCAATAATCAAGAACCGCCTCAATCATCAAAAAATGAAGAAGCGGTCTATTGAAATTTCTGAAATTTAGATTATTTTTCCTGACCGGTAATCCAGTTCAATTCGGCCAGCAATTCCTCCTTAGAAGTCACCGGTAAGCGGCAGGCTCGGTTGCGGCAGAAATAATACGTCAACTCCTCCCCGGCCGGTCGCCCTTCTAACAGAGGCAGGTTTGATTCGTTTTTGCCAAGAGCGCCAACGACAACCTTGTTCGGAATAAACCGCGAAAATATCTCTCGATTGTATCTCTCCATCTCATCGGTCCGGTCCGGTCCGGTGATGACAATCTCAATCGGTTCCTCAAGGGCAAAACAACCGGCCACAAGGAGCATCGCCACCGATCGAGGGGATTGTGCCGCAATCCCGGAAACCGCTTCCAAAGTTATTTGAGCCGTTTCGCCAAGCGCCTCGTCACCGGTGATGCTATGTAACCGGAGAAGGCTGAGAATCATGACAAAGGCGGGTGAGGGGGTCGCTCCATCGGTAAGATCGCGCGGACGAAAAATCAAATCCTCTGCCCCTCCAACGGCCCCTTCCCCAGTTAATTCACCGGGTGAGGAATAGAAGATTCTATCTTTCTCAAACAGCTCGATCCCTTTGCGGCTAAATCCAATGGCCCGATCCAGATATTTTTCATCAAATGTGGCCTGGTACAGATCAATCAAAGCAGCGGTAAAGTAGGCATAATCTTCAAGAAGATGGATTCGCAGAAGCGATCCTTCACGATAACTGTGATACAAAAGGTCCCCGTCGGCCATATTGTCCAGAACAAAATCTGCCGAGGCACGGGCCGATTTCAGATACGATTTAGTCCCGGTCACCTGATACGCCTGGGCAAAGGCGGAGATCGCCAACCCGTTCCATGAAGCCAAAATCTTATCATCGGTCGAGGGTGGAATCCGTTCCGACCGGATCGCCAAAAGTTTATCATTGGCAGACTTTAACCTGCTGGCAAATTCCTTATCAGACAGCCCCAGTCGTTTCTTTTCCGCATCCGAATGATCTCCCAAATGTAATATCGTCCGGCCATGTTCAAAATTTCCTCCATTGGTAATTCCGTAATATCGGAAATACCAATCGGCATCCGACCCAAGGACGGACGAGACTTCCGGCTTTGTCCAGGTGTAGTAAATCCCCTCTTCCCCTTCGCTGTCAGCATCCTGTGTCGCATAAATGCCACCGCTGGAGCCGGTCATCTCTCTTTGGAGATAGCCAAGGATTCCATTGACAACATCGAGGTAATATTCGTCACCCGAATACTGGTACGCTTCGAGGTACGGAATTGTCAACAGCGCATTATCGTAAAGCATCTTTTCGAAATGAGGTACCAACCATTTGGCATCGGTCGAATAGCGATGGAAGCCACCCCCCAAATGATCGTAGATTCCCCCTTCCGCCATTTTGCGCAACGTTAAAAAGGCGGCATCGGCCAGCCCTTTATTGCCCGACATCTGAGCCGCCCGGAACATAAGTGACATATTTGTCCCCATCGGAAATTTGGGCGCACCACCAAATCCACCATAGCGGGAATCGAACGAACCGTAAATCGCCTCCGCCCCTGAGACTATGACATTTTTATCAATCGCTCGGGCCGCAAAGGTCTGTTGTGATGCTTTGGAGAGATGATCGACAATCGATTGGGCCGAGCTATAAATATCAGCCCGCTGGGTTTTGTAAGCCTCTCCCAATTCGGCGATTATTTTTTTGAACCCCGGACGACCGTACCGATCTTCAGGTGGGAAATAGGTCCCGGCGAAAAATGGCTTCTTTTCCGGGGTGAGAAAAACCGACATCGGCCACCCTCCACTTCCGGTCAATGCCTGGACCGCCGACATATATATCTGATCGATATCTGGTCGCTCTTCCCGATCAACCTTGATCGAGACAAAATATTTATTTAACAGAGCGGCCACCTCTTCGTTTTCAAACGATTCATGCTCCATGACGTGGCACCAATGGCAAGCGTTGTAGCCGATCGAAAGAAAAATCGGTTTGTCCTCGGCGATTGCTTTTGCAAATGCCTCCTCACCCCACTGATACCAATCGACCGGGTTGTCAACATGGGCTAACAGATATGGGGATGAAGCCCCCACCAGATGATTTTTATATTCGGTTGTTTTCACTTTCTTTTCCTTAGCTGATCCACACGAGGTACCGGCCATCATAAAAAGGGTCAGGACCCAGATAAATTGAAAAAATCGTCGCATTATTTTCTCCACCAATGATCGCTTTTATAATCGCCATTTTTGGTTATTCGATTTCGACAAGGCAAACGGACCTTATCGACTCCGGATATTCAATAACATTACGAACTGACCCGATTTTTGGATAACTAATTAAGACAGTAATTAATCAAGAAACCACCCCGCTTTAAAAGCGGAGTGGCTGTCGAAGGAAGAGAAGAAAGGAATCAACCCCGGCATTTGGTGGAGGAGTCAGCCGGGGTCGATCGATACGGCAGGTATTTCAAACTCTATTATTAGAGGTCATCCTCAGATTTCATCGCGGTTGTTTGCGATCCACCATTATAGAGAATCGTCATCAGACCAGCGGAATTCTTAACCAGACCGGAATTGATCGTCCCGGTAATCAAGGCTCGCTCGCTTTGGATAAATCGGGATACGGCCAGTCCCTCAAGATTTTTGATCAGTTTAAATTGATTCTCAAAAAAGGTGACAGCTCCACATTCGGTGCCAATCTTTATAACCCACTCGTCGGCGTTAATGGCGGTGATCCTTTCTGACGGCAAGCCGTCAGCCAGATCAAAAGTCTGCCAACGACCGCCGTCATATACGAACAACCCCTTGTTCGTGCCGAGGTATAGGTGATTGTGAGCGTATTGCAGAGCGGTTACATTGTCAAAGAGAGTCGTGTCGCGACGGAGAAAACGTCGGTTGAAATTTTCTCCGGAGCGGTAGAACAGACCATCCCCTGCGGTTCCCACCCAGAGACCAAACGGGTCGGAATCCAAAACGGAAACATGGATTTTTTCGGCCAGCTTACGGACGCCATTCAGACCAACTTCATAAAGCCCTGAAGTCGTACCGAGATAGATCGTCTGTCCGACAGCATGAATGGCGGTAATTTCGCCGTCAAGATCAAGATCAAAATCTTCGTTGGTCAGTTGGCCATCCGACAGGGTATAAAGGTTGTCACCACCGATGAAGATTTTATTGCCGATGGCGCAGATCGCCCCCGGTTTGAACGGAGTAGGGATAAGGAGATTGTCACCTGAGGTGAGATTGTGAACCAGGATACCATCATCGACCAGAACATAAACGGACTTGTCAATCTTAATGGCATCGGTGATGCCACCAACCGGATCAAGCATAAGATCGGATTGAGCTGTGGCAAGGAACCCAGCTTCAGGTTCATCGGTTGCCGAAGCATAACTGACATCAATCGGGGCAACCTCAGGCTGTGTCGCGGTAAAAACCGATTCGACAATTTGAGCCATCTCTTCGTTCGGTTCAACTGCCGGCAGATAATCGACGTCACCACGATCATCCGAGCCGCAGGCGGCAAAGAGAGATGCGGCCAAAAGGGTGATGATCAGGATTCTGATTGGGTTTTGAGCTTTCATGATAATTTCTCCAGTATTAAGGTTTTTTCTATCTCTTACTGAAGGTATATCAAAAGTCGTGCCAGTATTGTAATGCGTTATTTACGAGCCACTTACATAAACGGCGCAGATGGCCCACAGCCGTAATCGTGTCATATTTGACACACCGGATAAAAAGCGTTATTATAGGTTTTTGGGAGGTTTTACAGATTGAAAAAATTATTAACAATCATAATATTGGTTCTGATCGGGTCGGTCGGCCTGCCCGGCCTGCCCGGCCTGCCCGGCATGCCCGGATCAATTGACCCCGCCTATGCTCAGGATGTTTCGGCTGAGATAATTCAGCAAAAAAATAACCGGATTTATTTTTCGGTCGGATCGGAGCGGGGGATTAAACCGGGCGGATCGTTTGTCATAACCTGCGCCGATGATTCTATTCTCAGCGGAAAAATAGAATGGTCCGGGCCATCAATCTCGTTTACTAAAGTGATCTCCAGCTTTGACTATTTGTCACTTGATTCAAACTGCACCGTACTACTGACCGGCGCTTCGATTGATCGCCGGGCCAATATTTTTATTGGGAGCGACCTCCCCCCTGAGCTATTCGACCCGGAGCGAGAAACAATCTTTATCTGCACCGGTGATGATTGGGCCGACAGCACCACACTAACGGGAGTAACGAACAACCTGGTCGATTCGGTTAAGGTTGAAGGAAAGGAGA
>JAUUYJ010000231.1 GCA_030588275.1 Candidatus Zixiibacteriota bacterium
ATGTGAGGGGTGGTTTACTGGTTCAGAGCCCTGACGACATCAATTTCAATATGGATGAGATTACCATTCCGACGCAAAAGAAGCCGACCGAGGCGGAGATGGAATCATTAGTTTTCGGGTACAAATTGGTCAAGCATGTTAAGTCGAATGCAGTTTTAATCTGCCAGGGAAGAGCCGCAGTCGGGATCGGAATGGGACAAACCTCCCGAGTCGATTCTTCTCATCTGGCGATCAAACGGGCCGGCGATCGAACGGTTGGCGGGACATGTGCTTCTGATGCATTTTTCCCGATGTCTGATGGTCTGGAAGTCGTTGCTAAGGCAGGAGTAACAGCGTTTATTCAACCTGGTGGTTCAAAGGGTGACCCGGATGTAATCGCCGCCGCCGATAAAGCAGGAGTATCAATGGTCTTTACCGGAGTCAGGCATTTTAGACACTAAGCTGTTGGTGCGGACAAAATTAAATTGCTTGCAAATGGGCCTTTGCCTGCGTACCTTGGTGGTAAATTGAAGAGGATAAATGCAAGATAGAATTCTTGAAATAGTCGTTTACTTGATGAATCAGCTCTCCGAAGAGCAGGGTTCACTCAATTCTATAGATGATATGTCCGACGACCTCCGCTCGATGGGGTTTACCGATAAAGAGATTTCATCAGCTTACAGTTGGCTTTTGAATCATTTTGAGGATTATCCCGAGAGCTTTGAGTTTCGTGACAAGAACAATAATCGGAAATCGTTTCGGGTTCTGTCCGATATTGAGCGGAAGATTATCTCGGCTGAGGGGTACGGTTATCTGCTACAGCTAAGGCAGTTGGGCCTTTTGACCACCGAACAGTTTGAGATGATTTTGGATCGTTGCGCTTTGTTTACGACCGATCCGGTTAGTTCCGACGAGGTTAAACTGTTTGCTTCGGCAACAATGTTTGATACTGCCTCAACCGATTTATCTTCACCGGTCTGGATTGACGATCCTGAAAATGAAGCGGTAAATTAGCGGCTGGGTTCGTGGAACCGGCCGGAAGAAAAATCGTCCTGGGTGTTACGGGCGGCATCGCCGCCTATAAGTCCGCTTATCTCACCAGATTACTCGTTAAAGCTAATGCTGAGGTTCAGGTTGTAATGACCGAAGCGGGGGCTAAATTTGTAACCCCGCTGACTTTTGAATCATTGACCAACCGGACCGTTGCGGTTCGGATGTTCCCGGAAAAAAGGTTCGTCGGTACGCGCCATATTTCGATGGCCGAGTGGCCCGACCTGATTGTCGTCGCTCCGGCGACGGCCGATTTTATCGCCCATTTTGCTTTGGGTTTGTGTCCGTCTCTTTTGGCTTCAATTGTCTGCGCCACCCGCCGTCAGGTAATTATTGCTCCGGCGATGAACGATGGGATGTATGAAAATCAGGCGGTCCAGGAAAATATCCAAAAGCTCAGAGATCGCGGCGTCATCATCGCCGAAGTCGGAATCGGTGCAATGGCCTGCGATAGTTTTGGCCCCGGTCGAATGGCCGAACCGGATGATATCTTTGCTCTGATCTGCTCCAGTTTATCAAACAACGCTCCCTTGTCGGGAAAGAAAGTTTTGGTCACAGCCGGGCCGTGCCGTGAGTCACTCGATCCGGTGCGCTTTATGTCCAACCGCTCATCCGGCAAAATGGGGTTTGCCATCGCATTGGAGGCAAAAAAACTGGGCGCTGAAGTATCGCTGGTGACAGGGCCGGTCGAACTGGCTGACATCCCCGGCGTGGAGATGGAACGGATTGAGACGACCGAACAGATGGCGCAGGCGGTCCAAAAGAAATTTGCCGATTCCGATTATCTGATTATGGCGGCCGCCCCGGCCGATTATAAACCGAAAATCAGCTTTAAGCAAAAAATGAAGAAGTGTGATATCGGGATTATGGTTGATTTCGAGCCGACAATTGATATCTTAAAACTAATCGCTAAATCTAAAAAAGAGACCCAAACGGTCGTCGGGTTTTCTCTTGAAACTGAAAATGAACTGGCCAATTCCGAAAAGAAACTGACCGAGAAGAAGCTTGATTACATTGTCATTAATAATCCGCTTGAGGATGGAGCCGGCTTTGAAACTGACACCAACCGGGTGACAATTCTTTCAGCAACCGGAGAGACGCAAGCGATCGATAGGGCGAGTAAAAATATAGTGGCTCAAAAGATTTGGGCCTACCTGCTGGACCATGCAGATTGACGACGAACTGAAAGAGGTTTATACCTTAGCGCGCCGAGCCTTTGAATGCCAGGCGGAGTTGGGGTATGAAGAAATTTATTTAAGCGATGACTTACAGCTAAATAACGACGAAGCTATGCCGGGTACCAAAACGGCCAGCCAGGAAATAGAAGAGAATAACAAGAAAAATAAAAAAAATAAAAAAATTATTACGCCCCCGACCGTACCGATGGAGAGATCACCGATGGGTTCGACCGTGCCAGAAGTTGCAAAAGTGAAAAAATTCCGTTCGCTTACAAAGCATAATGAGGCGATCTGCGAATGTACCGCCTGTCCTTTGGGAGCGACTCGCACCAAATTTGTTTATGGTGTTGGTAACCCGAAGGCAAAAATTATGTTTGTTGGTGAAGCACCCGGCAAGGATGAAGATGAAAAGGGTGAACCGTTTGTTGGGCGGGCCGGACGCCTCCTTGATGATATCATCAAAGCGATGGGGCTGGAGCGCTCCGAGATATATATCGCCAACATTCTCAAATGTCGCCCACCGCAAAACCGCGATCCGCAACCGGAAGAGATGCAGTTGTGCATGCCTTATCTGAAAGAACAGATCAGGTTGATCAAACCTCAATTTTTATGCGCTCTCGGACGGATTGCCGCGCATGGGTTGCTCGATACAACGACTCCTTTAGGGCAACTGCGAGGACGCTGGCACAGTTTTGAAAACATCCCACTTTTGGTAACCTATCATCCGGCGGCGCTGTTACGCTTTCAAAAGTACAAGCGACCGACTTGGGAAGATATGCAATTTTTGATGGCTGAATATGCACGAATCAATAAAGACCAATAACCGAGCGGGCGGGGGCGGCGCGGGCCGGGCCGAACGGATTCCCCCTCATTCCAACGAAGCTGAGCAGGCGGTGTTGGGTGCTATGCTGGTTGATACCGAAGCTGTCGGTGTCGCTTTAGAAGTGATCCGTGAAGGCCGACGCTTTTATTCACCTGCCCATCGTCGAATCTTTTCGGTAATCTCCGACCTGTTTGAAAAATCAAAACCGGCCGATATTACCACTGTTGCCGACGAGCTGGAACGACAGTCCGCATTGGAGCAATGCGGTGGACGGGGCTACTTAGCCGATCTGGCGGCTGGGATCGCATCGGCGGCCAACGTTGAGCATTGGGCCAATATCGTTTTGGAAAAAGGGACGATGCGGGATATGATTTCCGCTTCGACTGAAATCATTTCCGGATGCTACCGACAGGATGATACGGTTGAAGAGATGCTTGATGGGGCGGAGCAAAAGATTTTTGCAATCTCAGAAGGCAGACTCCGAACCGATTTCACCAGCATCAAAGAACTCGTTCCCGGGACGTTTGAAAAAATTGAGGAGTACAAGGATAGTCAAGGGGGGTTGGTTGGTGAGCCGACCGGCTTTGATGATCTTGACGAAGTGACTGCTGGGTTCCATTCGGGCGATCTGATAATTATTGCAGGGCGACCTTCAATGGGTAAATCGGCTTTGACTTTGAATATGGCCGAAAATTTCTGTGTCCAGACCGGTAAGGCGGTCGCCTTCTTTTCTTTGGAAATGTCGAAAGAGCAGTTGGCGCTCAGACTGCTATGTGGCCGGGCAAAAGTTTCGTCGCATCGCTTGCGGACCGGGAAAATGTCAGACTCCGATTGGTCCAAGCTGAGTAATGCCGCCGGGCCATTGACAGGGATCGATTTTTATATTGATGATTCAGCCGCAATGTCGGTTCTCCAGATGCGGGCCAAATCCCGCCGGTTGGCGGCCCGGACCAATCTGGGGATGATCATTGTTGACTATATGCAGTTAATGACCGGTAGTCGTCATGCCGAAAACAGGCAACAGGAAATCTCAATGATTTCACGCGGTTTGAAAGGGTTGGCGCGCGAACTTGGTGTGCCGGTCGTCGCTTGTAGTCAGCTTTCGCGCGGTGTGGAATCACGCCCTAATAAACTACCGATGCTGGCTGACCTGCGTGAATCAGGAGCGATTGAGCAGGATGCCGATCTGGTCATGTTTGTATTTCGTGAAGAGTATTATCTGTCAAAAGAGCTAAAACCGGACGATCATAAATTGCTCGAAGCGGAAGGAAAAGCGGAGATAATTGTCGCCAAGCAACG
>JAUUYJ010000068.1 GCA_030588275.1 Candidatus Zixiibacteriota bacterium
ATCGTCCCATTTTGCCACAACCGGTAACTAACCGGGCTGGTCTCAATCGCCGGGAAATCGACATTTGTCATATTGGAGGTAACGTCGATTGGTGTCAGCCAACCCAACTTATATTTGCTCCAGCAGATTAATTGCGATGGCGTTTTCGAATCGCCATTCATACTCCCAAACCCCATTAAGGCCCAGTTGCCAACGCCAGATGAAGAATAGTCGGTATCGTACATGTCCGGCAGGCCAAGAACATGTCCGAACTCGTGGCAAAAGACACCTATCGGTTCCAATTCATCGTACGACTCTTCCTGCTCGGTCGAATAGGCTCCGGCCCAAACTCCATCAACATTTATTCCAGTGTAAATCGCCCATTGATGCGGCCAAATATCGCAAGCGGTGCCGAATGAATCGGAGCCTCGGCCAGCATGTATGATAAAAATAGCATCAATTATGTTATCGCCATCATTGTCATACAATGAGAAATCAACATCAGTATCGGCCGCCAAAACAGCCTCTTCGGCCAGTTTTTGCGAATTGTTAGGGTAGTACCCCATCCCATAAGTTCCATCACAGTAATTGGTATAATATTCGAAAGGATGTTCAGCCCGATACCAACCGTGCACTTCTCCCTCAATAACAAAATCCCCATACGAGTTCTCGATATAATACTCTTTCATCGACCCGGTCGGGTTAATACCGTCAGAGAGAAGAATTGAGTCAAAATCGGCAGGAGTTCCGGCTACCGACCCGCCGGAGTAAACCTTATTGGGAAAATCGATCAGAAGTATTATTACCCGATACGGGTCTTCATGTGTACCCCTGAGGTCAACACTCCCTTTAGCCGCATTAATTACAGGCTGATCTACCCCTCTTGATTTGGCATCCTGCATCATTTCAACGAACTGAACAAAGCGTCCCTCATCCTTTAGGCGTTGCAAAACTTCTTCCGAGGGAGGACTGGCGACAAGAGTTGAAGTCAAAAAAAATAGAAAAATGGTGGCGATGATGACCGAGATGGATATCCTTTTCATTACGGCTCCATATTCCGAGGATCAAATATGCAAACAGTATTCAGGCAGACAATTTAATATACTCTTTTATCAATATCTGTCAATCGAGATATCTGATATGTAGTTCTTTCTTTTATTAAGGAGCCTTATACAACTCACATAATACAGAAATCTACATCTTGACGTCGTTTGAAATATTCCTCAGAATCAGAGTCGGCCACTAATGCCGAATTGAAAAAGGCGGAGGGGGGGGTCCCCCCCCGACAAAAACTATTATGAACAACCGACCATTGGTGCATCGCCAGATTTAAAGACAAAATTAATCAAATAGACGGCATCACCAACGTTGGTCAAACAATCGGCATTAGCATCCCCCGCCTTCAACGGTTCCGGTGCATCACCCGACTTAAAGACATAGTTGATCAGAAATACCGCATCACCAACATTAGCCGCTCCATCACTATTGGCATCACCCGGCACAAAGCCAGCCATTTCAAAAACGGCTGAGGATTCAAGTTGTCCGCCAAACTGATCGGCGGCGACAACCTTCCAGTAGTAACCATAGCCCTCCGCCAACGGAACTGCCAGCGTGTGACTGGTATCACTTAAGGATCCAATAACAAGCGGGTCGGAGAATGAGAGTGCGGTATCAATCATAAGCGTATAGCTGATGGTATCAAAAAGATCACCGGCAAACGATTTCCCCCAATGCAAAGTCGGTTGCATAGTTTCTAACAAGATTCCATCTGCTGGCAACAATAGGTCAAAAGCGGTAGGAAGATCGTTTACCGCATTGACCCAGAAAAGAGCGGAATCAGACCACGCACCATACTCATAGCTATCGAAACTGCGCATGCGCCAGTAATAGACCTGATCGTCCGATAAGGAAACATCAACTGTCCAGGAGGTTGTCCCGACCCCATCAGAGACTCCACTTACCTGAGTAACAAGATTGGTTAATTGGTCATCATCAAACAGCTCGAAGCTGTATGTCATTGTACCACCATCACTATTAAAAGCGTTATCCCCGGTCAATTCCGGTGTGTCGGTAACCAACCCTGCTAATCCATCAGGAACCAATCCACCCGGAATCCCAGGAAGCGAATTCATGTTGAATTGATCGGACATCCAGTTGGACCATTGCAAACCATTATTAACACGAACCCGGTAAAAATAGGACTGCCCGTCACCGAGGGTCGAACCAAAATACTCAAGAGTGGTCTCCGACCCGGAACCGGGCGAATAATTCCACATCTCCGCCACCGACCAGTCGTTGTCAGTACCAACCTGAATCTGGTAATTGACTTGCGGTGCCGCCCCTTCGTCATAGTATGACCACGAAATATCTGGTGTGTGATCAATCAAATTTAAGGCATATCCGGGGCCGACCGAAACATCGGTCACTTCCGGGAAACCGCTGGCGGCAGTAACTCCAAAGAAGTTCAGAATCCGGTCCATTATCTCACCCTGCCTTGCAAACCGGACCGGATCATTTGAGACCGCCTCAAATCCAAAGCTGAAGAAAACCATTTTGTAAGCTCCGGAATATGAAACGGCTCCCAAATAAGATGTATTGAAATATAAAATTTCCGGGACACCGCCATTTATCGTATCAATCCGATCCGGACCGGATTGATTGCTGGCTCCACCGTAACCGGAAATCGCCAACGAATCGCCAAAGCCAGCAAAGACCTGACTTCCCGGATCAACCACAAGAAGTGGAATCATTCCGGTCATTAAGTACTCGGAATGAAGATAGTCAGACAAAAAAGTCGGATCAAACGTATCCAACTGCCCCGCTATCCCCTGCCCGGTTAAAAATAAATTCCCACCGGCATCCATATAGTTCTGCATCGCGGTTATATCGCCCGCTGTCAGAGGACTGGGTCGGTCATCGCCAGTAAACCAAACAACTACATCATATGGAGACAAATCACTTATTGACGGTGAACCGCTTTGTGCTTTATTCCAGAGGTCGGATGGAATCCGCTTTTCATACCAGACATTTTTGTAATACGATTCGAGATTATCATTATTATCATCATCCACCAGAAGTATCGGTGAACTGCCAACATTCTGTTCAATCGGCAGAACGATAACAAACTGCCCGCCATCGGAAGATATTTCGAGGAAAAATGAATCAATACGAGCAACATAGTTCACAGGGACTTCAAAAACCAATGGAGAACCACTGTTATTAGCCGAACCACCCGACGGAATTGTCCCCAACGAGATGTTGGAGGTTGTTATATTTATCGTTCCGTCATCAATTGATAAGGACAGGTCGGCTGATGTGGCATCCTTCCATTCGTTTGAGAAAGAGCAGGTCAACTCAATCGATTCTCCCGCCTCCAGTATCCCATCACCATCCCCGCCGGTAACATCGGAGAAGGTATAACTATCCATTGTTATAAATGGTCGTGACCAATTAATATCAAGGTCAACCGTCATAGTTGTGTTAGATGTCGGAATATTCCAAACTGCTACCTGCGTTTGGAAATTAGTATAGTCACGCGAACCGGGGTTGGTCTTATCATTAAAATTCGGGCTATACCCGGAGTTAGGAAAGGCATCCTGGCCATCTCCGCTATTTTGATCATTTTGCAAATGAAAATCTCCATCCGCCTGTTCCAGCATAACCAGCGGATGCCAATCATTCGTGTTTCCACTAACAGCATCGTCAATATGCCAGATCAACAAACCATCACCGGGGAGATAAGTATCAAACCCAATCCTCTGACGATTCGCCACCATAAAGTACTGATTCCCGATAGTACCGTTGCGCCACAGTCGATAACTGACCGGGTTATCTTCGATAGAGAGCAAATCAACATCGGTCATGTTTGAGGTCACATTGATCGGGTTCAACCAACCCAATTTATATTTGCTCCAACAAATAAATTGCGAAGGAGTTTGTGAATTTCCGTTAGAACTACCTCCTGCCATCACCGCCCATTTACCACACCCCCTCGAGGAATAATCGGTGTCATACAGATCGGGCAAACCCAATACATGGCCAAATTCATGACAGAACACACCAATCGGAATCAACCCACCGGGGTTGGGAGTTTCTTCAGGTTCAATAGAATAAGTGGTTACCCGAACACCATCAACAATAGTTCCGGTTCCAGGCAACTGCCACTTATGCGAATGAATTTCGCAATCATTGCCGGTCTCTTCTCGACCGGTGCCAGCATGGACGACAAAGATGCCATCGACATAGCCATTACCATCATTATCATATTTGGTAAAATCAATATCCGGATTGGCCGCAATTACCGCTTCCTGAACCAACCGTTGAGAATTATTAGGATATGGTCCGGTTCCATGCGATCCGTCGCAAAAGTTGGTATAATATTCATAATCATTAGCCGCCGTATACCATCCAGCCACATCCCCTTCCAAAACAAAATTCCCATAAGAATTCTCTATGTAGAACTCTTTCATCGAACCGGTCGGATTGAGATTATCTGAAAACAGCAACGAATCAAAATCGGCCGTCGATCCAGCCGTCCATCCACTCGTATAAAGTTTGTTGGGAAAATCAATCAGCAAAACCAGCACTTTGAAAGTCTCATCAGGCGAGCTTTTAAAACTGGCACGCCCCTTGCCATCGTCAGAAACGGCAGAATTAACCCCACGAGCTCGGGCCTCCCGCATAGATTCGACAAACTGTTCAAATCGTCCTTCATCCTTGAGGAGTTGAATAACCTCTTCCGATGCCGGGCGCGCAAGAATAGCTGAAGTTAGTGAGAGAAGAAAAATGGCGGTGAGGAAGATCGAAATTGTTTTGCTGTGCATTGCGACTCCATGTTTTTAAAGTCAGATATGTAAATAAATTTCTGGCAGACATTTAAATATAATCTTTTGTCTATTTATGTCAACCATGTTATCTGCTGGGTGGTTCCCCGGTAATTAATTAGATTACAACAACCAATACGCGACTGATATACTCTCCATTACTCATTTCAGATCGGTAGCAATGATCGACTCGAAATAAAATTCCGAATCAGGGCAAAGGTATTAATTGGTGCCATCTCAAGCGCCTTACTAAAATGCTCGGTCGCCTTCTCATCAGCATCATCTGAGATCGTGCGAAGAATTAAGAAAGGCTTGCGGTTCATATGGCACACCTGAGCCACCGCCGCCCCCTCCATTTCGATTGCAACCGCTCCTAATTCACGCTGTAACCACGAAATCGTTTTTCGGTCTGAGATAAACCGATCACCGGAAACAATTGTGCCAACCACTAATTGAGGCCGGTCCGGCTTGTTCTTAAAAACTTCGTCGTATGAATCGGTCACCGCCTTCAATAACCCCGCGTCAACCTCAATCATGCGCCCGACATCAGGAACATCACCAACCCGACGGCCAAAGACAGACAGATCGACATCGTACTGAACCAGATAATTAGCCGCCACGATATCCCCACTCTGTAAGTAAGGCACAACGGTTCCGGCCAGGCCGGTTAAAATTATTTTATCGACATCATATCGATCAATTAATATCTGTGTTGAAACGGCACCATTAACCTTACCGTTCCCACATTGCGTCAGGACAACTTCGGACCCATCGATAACGCCACGATGAAACTCTGCCCCGGCATAAGTCTTTGTCTCGGTTATATCGGCGTACGATTTATAAAGACTGATCTCCTCAGCCATAGCACCCATCAAGCCGATCATCTGAGCAACCCCTGCAGAACTTCTAAGGCGCATGCCTGGGCTGATGGGAAATCATGGTCCTTCCAATTACCACACTCTTTGGCCGAGAGTCCGGGAACATCGCCAATCGTCATTTTGCCAATCTTTTCGAGAGATGCAACCCGCGCGGATTTCACCTCATTAGCCGACTTATCCCCAAAGCAGGTCAGATAAAAACCGGTCCGGCAACCCATTGGCGAGATATCAATAATCTTATCCAGATAATCGCGCATCAAAAAACCCAGACAATGTTCGAGGGTATGAATCGTCCCGGTTGGGATCGCTTTGTTGTTCGGTTTTACAAACCGAAGATCAAACTTGGAAACGACATCCCCAATCGGTCCGGCCAGTTGACCAGCCGGCCGAATTTGTGGAGCCGACATCACGGTATGATCTATCTTAAATGATTCGACTTTAGCCATACTATCTAATCGGCTAAAACCGGTAATTCTATTACTAAAAGGATTAGACTATTTGGTCAGAACCACGACCATATTGCCAGATTCGGCAGTAAACTTGTCGGTCAAAGAAAGATCAGAAAAAATCTCAATCTCTGAAAAGCGGCCTAACTTGGAAGCAACCGTCATGACCTCTTCGTTGATTGGCAGTATCTCATTGGATATAAAACGATGTTTAACCTCCCCCATCTCATGCTCAATAATCATCAAATTCAACCGCGTAATCTGCTCTTCAAAATCAAAAAAGCGAACAAAGGTCAGATTCCGATCGCTGGAAACCTTGATTACCCTTTGGCCACCACGCCGGAATTTTGCAAAATTCATCAACTGAATGATCGCCTTGCCACCCGGCTTCAAGACTCGATTGAAAGATTTTAAGGCCAGAGATAACCTCTCCCCGGTCTCAACTCCAACCAGAGAGTTGGCCATGCAAAACAGGCCATCGAATTTATCGTCCCAATCATGCGGCATTGATTCGTAGAACTCCTTGATGAATTCTATCTCCTGCCCCTCCTTGAGGGAGTTGGCCCGGGCCAGTTCAAGCATTTTTTCGGAGGCATCAAGGCCAATAATATCAATTCCCAGTCTGGATAAAATAATGGAATGAACTCCACTACCGCACCCGGCATCAAGGGCTGTTTTAAAATCAAATTTCTTGACTATATTTTTGAACAGGCCAAAGTCGTTAATCAACCGATTTGAAAAACCGGTCATTCGATCATAATACTCAGCTATATCAGAAAAAGTTGTCATAGTTTATCTACCGGGATGACCATATCCCCTCCCCATTTTCATTTGTTCAGAATGATGCCGATATTCTTCGGTCGTTATCGAATTTTGCCATGGACCGGTCAGCTTGAAAAGAGTCAACCCGCCCCAGAAAAGTATAACCACCGCCCAGACCCAAACTTTGGGAGAAATCTTTTTCTTCATCGGTGCGACAAACAGCTCCAACGAACCTTCCTCCGGACAAACATCAATACAGTCCAGACAGCCGGAGCACTCATCCGATACAACCGTTTTTATTTGATCAACTTTGATAAATGACGGACAAGCTTTGGCACACTCACCGCAGGAGATACAAATATCCTCGTTCCGCTTAATCTTCCCAATCCCAAGAAGCGATGTCAAGCCCAACAACGCACCATAAGGGCACAGATACCGACACCAGAAGCCACGTAGAATGATAGAACCGGCAAACAGCCCAACCATAATCCAAAGCCCCATCGCATCCATGTCGGTGAAAAAATGGAGCATTTTAATATCGGCCACCTTGTTATACGGCGACTCGATAAAGACCCGAATATCCATATCTGACATTGACCAAAAAACGGCATAGGCAAAAAACAGCAGGATAATATATTTCAAACTCCGAAACGGATAATCAAGCCAAACCGGAAGCTTCATCCGCAATCCGGTAACCTTATCGTTCAGGTCAGCGATCATCTCCGAGATAAACCCAACCGGACAGACCCAACTACAAAACGATTTCTTAAACAGAAAAGCACCGGCAATGATTACCAAAAGGATTATCAAAGAGGCTGGATGGATCGTGTTAATTGAGCCTGAAATAAACCAGTCGCGTAAAGAGATCAACCCCGATATCGGCAAGAACCCTTCAACCCCCGGAGGTCGTACCGGTACCGGCCCGATGGCAGATGGCGTTTCGATGTAATTTATGAAGCGGTAAAACTCGTACCCAATCCAAAGGAGCATCGCCGAAGAAAAAACCTGTGCCCAAAATCTGAATTTACGACTGGAAAACTTGGCTGGCGGCTTACCAGCTTCCGCCTCATGTTGACCTGTATCTGCAGAAAATATATTCATCACTTAACCTCGTTTCGTCTTTCAACGATAAGATACATTATCGCATTTTAAACGGATTGATCAAGGTCAAGTTGGCGAGAAATTGATTAATTAATTCATTATAAATTTTCAATTTTGCTAAGAAGCGTCTTTAGATTTGTTATCATTTCCGATCGGGAAATCGTAACCTGAATATTCTCAGCCTTAAGCCATTCCTCACGGTCAGCCACATCCTTAGCCTGCTCCCCACCGGCGATAAGATTTTTAATCGTTACCGTTTTGTTCTCGATTTCGTCAGAGCCAAGAATAACCGCTACCGGTATCCCTACCCGGTCGGCATATTTCATCTGCTTGGTAAAACTCTTGGTCTGCCCCAGGAATATCTCAGCCTTGATTCCGGCATCTCTGATTTCATTCAGGATTGAGATATACTCACTCGTCTGCTCTTTATCCATTACCGTAACTAAAACCTGCGAAACGGTCGGATCAGCTTTGATCTTGCCCATTTTGATTAACGCCGCCAACAAACGATCAACCCCAGCCGACGCTCCGACCGCCGGAATCTTCTTACCGGTAAACCGCTCGACCAAACCATCGTACCGTCCACCGGCAAAGACCGATCCGTAATCAGGCAGGTCGGTCAAAATCGTTTCAAAGACCGGCCCGGTGTAATATCCTAATCCGCGCACAATCGTCAGATCAATCTGTGCCTTCTCATCTGGAACACCGAGATTCTTAAGATAATTATTGATCTCTATAAGCTCATCGTAACCGCTCTTAAGTTCTTCACGCCCATCCTCGGAGCTATTTAAGGCACTAAAAAGCTCAAACGAGGCACTCCTGTCTGGATCATCACTCATTTTACGGGCAACGACTGAACTTATAAATTGTAGGGCATTCTTCTCAGGATCAACTTCCAGACTCAGAAAATTGACTATGTGGGTGATATGATTCTCATCAAGACCCAAACCGGGTATCTTATCACCCGACTTATCGGTTCGCCCCGGACCGAGTTCTAATTTAACCGCCTCTATCCCCTGCTTATCAAGCTTATCGATTACTCGAAAAACATCCGGTGCTTTGTCATCAGGAATCCCGATCATTTTGGCCAGACCGTTTAAGATCTTCCGGTTGGAGTATTTAATCTTGTAATTCTCGATCCCTAATTTATCAAACGACTTTGAAATCGCCGCCATAATCTCGGCATCAGCTAACATCGATTCGGTCCCGACCGAATCGATATCAAACTGGGTAAACTCACGAAACCGCCCCGGCCCCGGTTTATCAACACGCCAAACCGGCCCGATCTGATAACGCCTGAATGGTAAAGTTAACTCCCCATTCCCGGCCACATACCGCGCCAGAGAAGCGGTCAATTCAAACCGCAGAGCCATATCAACCTTTTCCGGTCCCACAAAACTAAAGATCGTCGCCAGATTATCGGCACCGTAGTCGGCCCCTTTTAAGGTCTCAATTTTTTCCAGTGATGGAGTCTGGAGAGGCGAGAATCCAAATGATTCAAAAACCGACCGAAAAACCGCCACCATCTTTTGGCGCGCGATCTCATCTGAAGGGGGATAATCACGGAACCCTTTCAGGACTTCCGGCCTGATCTTTTTCGGCTTCTTTGACTTATCTTTGTTTTTACTCATATTTCGATTTATCTCTGCTTTCAAAAACCCCGTCTATCGGCGTCTTTCTTACTCAAATTCTGATTTATCTCTGTTTTCAAAAACCCCGCTTATCGGGGCGGGGATTAATTCTAATAAAAATCGACATTTACGGAAAGGAAAAAATTAGACCAAACAAAAAATACCGAGGGGCGGAATTGAACCGCCGGCCTCCTGATCCACAATCAGGCGCTCTAACCAAGCTGAGCTACCCCGGCATTACCGAATTCATATATTAGTCGATATTGCAGGTTAGTCAAGGGATTTAATTGCCAGAAATTGATTATCTACTTGCTACTTCTCTTCCAGTATAGACTCGTCTATAATCGTCACCGAACCGTTGGTCAGTTTGACGGCAATCGTATCCCGAATCCCAACTCGCACCGTCCCCCATTTCAAGCAGGAATCCCCAACCATCTCCAGACATTGCTTTTCAATTGTAGTCGTGATTCCAATCGAATTTCCAACCTTATCAGAAAAACCACTTTTCTCCCTAATGATTCGTATGGCAAAATGGCCACCTGACAGCTTTGTAAACTCCCGATTAATCCGAAACCGCAAATATCCTAATACTCCATTTTCCTGTGGGAAACAGGGGGGGCGAACCGCACCACCCGGCCAGTCCGCCATCCCGGCAATTTTCAGATCATAAAGGCTGTTTTCCAATGAAGAAATTCCAATCCATTCCCAACCGGATAGAAGCGTCCCGGCAGTATCGACCGCACCGGAAAT
>JAUUYJ010000270.1 GCA_030588275.1 Candidatus Zixiibacteriota bacterium
AGAATAAATTGTCTGATTGAAGGTGAAAGATCACTTAATTCCGGGGTTGCCAATGATGCCAATGCCTCAGACAAAGCTCCAATATCTCGTAGAATATCAGATGTAACTCGTGGGGATTAAAGAGGTTATAAAATGGCGGGGTTGACGAGATTCGAACTCGCGGCCTCCTGCGTGACAGGCAGGCGTTCTAACCAGGCTGAACTACAACCCCGCAATATTTTTTCGTACGTCGATTTATTTGGCTACTCTTCTATTTGCCAATCTTTATGGTGGGCAGTACAGGATTCGAACCTGTGACCCCCTGCGTGTAAGGCAGGTGCTCTAACCAGCTGAGCTAACTGCCCATCTCAGGCTGTCACAATATTTTGCTAATTCCTCCCGGTAACCGCCTAAATATTCTCCTGCTCAACTTCATTTTTCTTGCCACCGATTATCAGTCCGACCGGAAAGAGGACACAATATCCCAAAACCAGAAGGATCGGCGCCAGCGTAATCGACCCGGAATTAAGCGAGATATACCCCAGGATAATCGTTAACAAAGCGGCTCCCATCACCATGTAGTTGATTTTGGTAAAGGGGAGGCTTTTCTCCCGGCTGATTTCTTTTCCATTGGTCATAAGCGGACGTAATATATGCTACTTCCCTTTCTTGTCAAGTCTAATCGTCAGGCAATCTCGGATAATTTTTCGGTCGCCTTGAGATTGGCCAAAACGGCCAACCCAATGCCCCAGAAAAACATCAGAAGGAGCCGTACTTCTTCATCGGCAAAAAAGGCCTCAAACTGAGCCATCGCCAGAAAAACAATCGAGGCCAAAAGAACCCCCAGAAGTAATCCTTTTTGATATCCCTCAGGGCAACGCCTGAAACCTCGGTACAGCTTCAGAACTATTATTAACCAAAAAAGGAGGAAAGCGGCGGCGCTTAAAAGTCCGGTTTCCGCCGCCGTATTGATGATGTCATTGTGCGCATGTGACAGGTTTTTTCCGGTTCTGTTGTCTCTCAGACGGCGATATTCGTTATGATAATTTCCCGGCCCAATCCCCAATAGCGGTTCTTCGGCCACCATCCGAAAAGAAGTTTTCCAAATTGCAATTCGGGAGTTGGCACCCGAACCTGATATTTCAGAAGTTTTCATCTGTTTGAAGCGGGACATAAAGTCGGGTGAGATCAAAAGCCCGACCGCCAGCGAAACCAAAATCACCAACGATGCCCATTTGCGATAATTGGAATTTATCAGGATAACCAGAAGGATTATTCCAAGAATAATCGCCAAAATCGTCGAACGAGAATAGTTAAACAGAACGCAAAAAAGCCCAATCTGCGAGGCGATCAGATAAACTACTTTTCTGGCGACACCGTTGACATGCCAAGCGATTGATACCAGAAAGATTGAGGCGATGGCAAAAAATCCGGAAAAGGTCAGGTAGGTCGAAAAATTCCCAATGGCGCGGTAGCCAAAAATCATCCGGTCCAGCATTACCTCATGGTACAGGTCGATCCCAACAAAATGTTGCCAGATTCCGTATCCGCCGATCAGGATTACGCCAGCGGCCAACAGGTCAATGACAATATTGAGCTTTTTGATATCCCGAAAGCGGACCATCCCGATGACGATCATCAGAAACATCCATTCTTCCTTGATGATCAGAAGGTCCGATTGATGAACCAGAATTGAAATCAGTTTGAGGGACGAATAGCAGGCGATGACGACTAAAAAAAGATAGCTTGAAAACGGATGATCGGAAAATCGTTCGCGACTATACGACAACTTTATTAAAAACCCGAGTAAGGCGATTCCGAACATGATCTGCGATAGCGCAATCGAAATAGCTCCGGAGAAAGCGTACCCACCCAGACCGAACCAACACAAATATTGTGAGATTTTTTTGAGGTTCATGCAAACAGGTCCCTCTCAACCATCGCCACCAGATTATGGATAATAAAGATATGCTCCTCCTGAATTCTCTGGACCGATTGTGATGGAACGACAACCGATGCGGTGCAGTACTTCTTTATCTTTCCGCCGGTCGATCCCAACAACCCTAAAATTACATTCTTTTTACTCTTCGCCTCACGAGCCGCCCGAAACAGATTTTCAGAATTGCCGGAGGTGGAGATCAAAAAGAGGGCATCATTTTTCCTCAATAGAGACTGGCATTGGCGGGCAAAGATATTTTCAAACCCGAAGTCGTTTCCGGCCGCCGTCAAAAGAGAACTGTCGGCGGTTAACGATACCGCTGGCATAGAAGGACGTTTGAACCGGGCCGATAGACGCACCACCATCTCGGTTGCGAAATGCTGGCAGTCGGCGGCTGAGCCACCATTTCCTGCCAGATAAATCGTCCCATTTTTTTTTGAGAACGCGCGTCATCTGATTCGATAGGTCGATGATCTCATCCATTCGCTCGGCCAACAGATTTTGTTTGGTCTCGACAGCCGCCGCGCCTGCATCATATAGCAGTTTTCGTTTTTCAGCTTTATTCCATTTTTTTATCATTCAATATTTTTCCATTTATCTGTTTATGCAGACACGCAAGTTATACAGGCGATCCCGTTTTGGTGTGAATCGCATCGGCCATCTCAGCCATAAATCTATAATCATTTTCAAACTCTAATCTGGTGCCGACGACAATAAACGATGCACCAGCAGATACTCGTGACGCCGCATCTTCGGGGCGCTTAATCCCTCCGCCGACACTGACCGGCAAATCGCAGTACGATGCAACCGCCTTAATCATCGATTCCGGTACTGCCTTGGATGACCCAGAGCCTGCTTCAAGATACACCATCTTCATCCCCATATACTGAGCCGCCAGAGCATGCGCCATGGCCAGATCGTTTTTGTCGCGCGGGATTGGCAAGGTATGCGAAACATACTGCACCGATGTCATCGTTCCCGATTCGATCAGCATATACCCGGTTGGTATCGGTTCCAATCCGTACGCTTTGATCAGCGGTGCCCCTTTGACCTGCTCTTCTATCAGGTATGATGGATTGCGACCGGAGATCAGCGACAAAAACAAAATCCCATCGGCATCCCGGCTGACCTGCCCCGATCCTCCGGGGAAAATTATGACAGGCAAGTCGGTAGAAGACTTGATCGCTTTTATCTGATCACCAAAATTGGCTGTGGAGACAAATGAGCTTCCGGCAAGGATGGCATCAACCCCAAAAGCTTCCGCATTTTCGGCAACATCAATCAACCGTTTGCGATCGACTCGATCCGGATCGAGCAGGAGGAAAAACCCAGCCCCTTTTTCATCCTTGATTTTTAGCAGTTTGTCAAAAAGGCTCATATACCCTGCCGTCTATTATGCATCTTCCCTATAATCTTCAATGATCGCGTTAATTATCATTTATGATTTTCGATCATATTTTTCGCTCTTGCGACCAGTTCGTCGAATGCCAATCCATCCGGTAAAGATCCTCGTGCAAAGGCTGGCTTACCACCACCTCGTCCACCCATCTCCCGTATCAACGCACCAAAATCTTTCCCACAATCAAACCCTGACTTGATTGCCGATGCCGAAGCGGAGACCATAAAGGTGCTCTTGCCGTTTAAAATTCCAACCGCCAATGAGAGCGCCGCATCATGTGACGACTTGACAGCATCAGACCATCCGGCCATGCTGTCCTGATCTGCTTCGCCAAAATCATGAAAGTGAAATTCTACCGCACCTATTTTTTCTTGTGATCCGATTGATGCATTGCTACCGCCACCACCACCTGAGAACCGTTC
>JAUUYJ010000012.1 GCA_030588275.1 Candidatus Zixiibacteriota bacterium
AAACAACCCATATCCCCCAACCCTCCGGCGGGGCGATCATCGCATGAGCTTCCAATCGCCTGTGCAGCATCTTCGACAACTTTCAGGTTGTGGCGCGCGGCGATCTCGCAAATTTTGTCCATCTCGGCAATCTGCCCAAACAGATGAACCGGCATAATTGCTTTTGTTTTTGGAGAAATAGCCTTTTCAATCAGGTCGGGATCAAGGTTGAACGTTTCTATATCAATATCAACAAAGACCGGTCTGGCTCCGAGGCGGCTGATAACACTGGCTGACGCAAAAAATGAAAAAGCGGTTGTTATGACCTCATCACCCGGACCAACTCCGCAAGCATGCAAAGCAAGTAGCAAAGCATCGGTCCCGGAGGCAACGCCGATAGCATGTTCAACCTTGCATAGTTGGGCAACCTCTTGCTCCAGTTGATTCACTTCGGGCCCCAAAATAAACCGGCCATGATCGAAAACGGACAAAACCGCCTTCTCCAAATCGGTTCTTATCGGGGCAAGTTCTCTTTTTATATCAAGCAGGGGAACGGCCATTTTCCCTCCTTATTCAAGCCAATCTTGATTAGACAACAGTTCATCTTCCGGTACTTCCCTAAAATCACGGGCCGGAATTCCGGTCACGATTCGTTGTGGTTTGACATCTTTGGTCACCAGGGCACCGGCCGCCACGAGTGAATCGGCGCCGATTCTTTTGCCTGGCAGGATCGTCGCGTTGACTCCGATGCGGGCCCCCTTCTCGGCAATGATCCCCTTAAACTGGTCGAACCGTTTTTCGGTCCGTCCGATATAATTATCGTTTGATGTCGCCACGCAGGGAGCGACAAAAACGCGGTCAGCCAATTCGGAATAAGCCGTGATATAAACGTTGGTTTCCAGCTTGCAATAGCGCCCGATGGTACAAAAATTTTCGATCGCCACGCCGCGCCCAACGATGGTAAAATCACCAATCGTTACATTTTCCCGAACCGTCGCCAGGTCTGCGACCAGAATTTTTTGTCCCAATTGGGCACCACGATAGATCACCGCGCCGGTCCCTATTATTGACTCCGAACCGATTTGGCATGGTGGTAATTTTTGTTCCTTGGTGACAGCCGAATTTGCCGCGCGCATCGGTTCTTTACCGATGACGGCATGATCGTCAATTCTGACCCGATCACCGATTACAGTATCGGGATGAATGATGACGTGCGAACCGATCTGACAATCCTGGCCAATTTGTGCCTTAGCCCCAACAACCGAAAAATCACCCAACTGACTCTTCATTCCGATTGTCGCCGATTGGTCTATACTACAATTGTTCATTTGTAATCTCCGGGCAATATGATCTGGTGGTTATTACCCCGTATGGACCGCCTGAGTCGGGACAGCGATGCGCTGGCCGCATGGGGTGGAAGTTCAATCATTTTGTAACAGTTTAAGACATTGAGACCAATGACGGATGAGGCTGGGAGAGCAAGGGGAGCTGGCGGAACTGGTTCGGTCATCTTCACAGGCCTTTTATCAGGAGTCGGAATAACCACTTTTTCCAGTAATTTCCCGACGCGCCTGATCCATCAATTCAAAATCATCAGGGGAAATACGACGCAAGTTTTCAAGGTAGTCGGCAAACAAAGCGATAAACAATGCCAGCATTAAAGAACAGAAAAAAGTTGCCAGGACGATTAGCGACCGCTGGGGTCGATGCTTAATTTCCGGCGGCCAGGCGGTCTCCAAAATTGAGATTGTCGGCGTATCTTTCTGTTCCTTGATGCGTGCTTCTTCATGCAATTCGGTAAGCAGAATAAAAACATTTTCGCAAAGCGTAACATTAGCCTTCAAACGAGAATAGCTAATCGAAAGTTCGGGGATTTTTGACAAAGGTAGATCCAAAAAGGATGATTCTCCATCTGCGGAACCAACCTCCAACTCCTTCATCTGGTTTTTAATCTCATTGACCTCAAGCTCCAACTGGCGGACGGCCGAATGGGACTTTGAGTATAACCCCTTTTTCACATCCAGATCGACCAACCGGATAGCCAGTCTGGTTTTGAGTTCTGAGGCGGCGGTCAAAGAGAGGTCTTTCTGCTTTTCCAGATCGACCGCCTTGTTGGTCAATTGAAAATTCATCAAGGTAGTGCGCGCGTCGTCCAACTTTGTCTGGGCTTCGGTTAAACGCTGGAAAATAAATTCCCGATCCGATTTCGCTTTACCAACCTTGACTTCCCGATTGAGGCGATCAAGCTGGGTGACATAGTTATTAGCCACGCGAGCGGACATCTCGGGGTTTTTATCTTCAAAATAAATTTCCACTACGCCAGCTTTAGTAACAGATATTTTTGTCTGATCCTGGAGGTACAAGTAACATTCATGAAACAGCTTGATATCGAGGTATTCGTTTAGGTTTAGATCGTTGATTACAGCCCGCCCAATCGTTTCTGATTTGAGCATTGTGGCGTACACATCGGAGGGGGTCGCCATCAGAGGAAGCTCAAAACCGGCTGAGGTAACGGCAAATTGATTGAAACTACCGGAGATGCCCCCCATCTGCTCATGCTGTGATGGCAAAATGGATGCCCGCGCCTGATACCATTTGGGTAATAAGAGCGCGGCAAGCACCGCCCCAATGGTACAGATCATCACAAAACTAATGATAAACAGTTTGCGGCGTGCAATAACCAGCAAAACCTTCCACAAATTGAAATTTCTGTAATTATCGTCAATCATCGCTTCGACGAAGTTTCCTTTCTGGGAACCATAACGGTCTCGCCATCAAGCATCGGTCCGGCTGCTTTGGCATCCAGATTTCCAGCCGAGTAATTATTTATCACAATGACTCGCCCCTGATCGGCATCGCTGGCATAACCACCCGCCGCCCGGATATAATAATCAAACTTCTGATCGGGACGATAAGAGACCAGGCCAGGATAGGCAACCGCTCCAATCACCGTAACCATACCGGTAACTTTGGGGACGAATATTGAATCCCCCTCGTTCAGAGAAAGTTTACTAAAATCATGAGGCTGACGAGGGTTAAGGCTCATAAGCTGGTGGGTCGGAGTACGGTCAAATCCGGTCATCTCCCGATTGGTTGAAAGATCATCCGACAGGTTATGAAACATCGATGATGTCATCCGAAAAATTTGAATTGCCGCTTTCGATCCATTATCTGTTATACCACCTGATCTCTTAAAAAGATGCTCAAGTGATCTCTCCGATTCCTTCAAACTATATCGACCGGGACGATGGACCGCCCCAAAAATCATAACTTCGGTTTGACGCTTCAGGTCGTCTTTGAGGCAGATATTAATATTTTCACCCGCTTGCAATAAATATTCCGGGAGGTCACTCCAGTTGATATCGACACTCCTCTGGCCTGCTTCATTCTTGAAATCATGCGCATAGATAGAAATCCGGAGATCCTCTTTGCAACCCTTGAGGCCACCGGAAAACAGGATATAATCCTCAATTTTGTCACCCGCCATATATTCGTAACTGGAGGCCTTAACCACTTCCCCGGAGATAGTAACTCTTTCGATACTTCTTCCGGTTGATGGAATCATAATAGTATTTCCACGGCAAATCATCGGGTTGGCCCCGGTTTCAGCCATTGAATAATACCGTACCAGATCAACTTTGATATCGTTTCCAAAACCGCTCAGAGTTATTCTGCGAATTGATGCTTGTTCGGTCAAGCCGCCGGCCAATGAGATAACTTCGGAGATGCGCCATGTGGCCGGGACATAGTAGATACCGGGCGTTTTGACTTCTCCCAAAACATTTACTTTGGAAAAACGAAAGCTGTTTAGCTGAACCGTGAACTCACTCCGATTATATTTTTCCGAAACCGCCTGGCGGACCAGATCAATCGCCCGAGCTAGACTGACATGGCCGATTTGGATCGCCCCAACCGACTTAACGAACAGACGACTGTCGGAATTTATCTGACAATTTATATTTGTAATACCGGAGGACAAAAAGTAGATGACAAAGCCATCCCCCGGACCAACAATATATTCATCAGGGTTAACGTAGTCGTCTAAGAATCGATTTTGACTTTGCCCGATCATCAGATCAAGCATCTGTTGAGATTGGGATCGCTCGGTTAATGCCTTTAGAATCTCAAGCGTTCCCTCCTCTTTAGCCCGATCCTCCTGTGCCATAAGAATACCGCTTAGGATCATCAGGATAAGCAGAAACGGGATCAGCCTATATGTAACTCGACGTTGCTTCAAATGGTCGTTTGGTCCTTCTTAAAAATTAATTATATCAGCCTAAAATTATATTATACAACGATATTAAAGTCAAGTCCTTACTCCATAGAACGATCAGCCCTATTCTAAGGCAAACTGTGTAGCGATTGTTATCTTATGGTAATTTGAGCCGTCCCCAGACCACAATTGACAAATCGGTCCGGTCGATATAAATTGACGCCATGAAGTTATCAATAATTATCCCGGTTTATAACGAAGAGAAAACCTTGCGTGAGATTTTGTCACTATTGGCAAAATTACCTATCGAAGCTCAGATAATAGCGGTCGATGACGCTTCCGGGGACAAATCCTTTGAAATATTGAAGGATTGGTCAGCGTCGAATCAACTCGAAGTTTTTCGCCATGACAAAAATCGTGGCAAAGGAGCCGCCATCAGAACCGGCCTGAGACATTGTCAGGGAGAATATACGATAATTCAGGACGCCGATTTAGAATATGACCCAAACGATATTGTCAAAATGCTGGAGACCGCTGATCGCCATCAGGCTGACGTCGTTTTTGGGTCACGGATTCATAATCCTCAATCCGGCATATCGTACCGTCGCTTTTACTGGGGTGGGAAATTTCTGACCTTTCTGGCCAACCTCCTTTATGGCGTTAATATTTCGGATGAATCGACCTGTTACAAAATGGTCCGGACAACATTGATAAACGATTTGAATCTAACCTGCCAGAGGTTTGAATTTTGCCCTGAACTTGTCGCCAAATTGGGCAAGCGGAAAATTAAAATTTTTGAAATTCCGATCTCTTATTATCCGCGTAAAATGGGGGAAGGAAAAAAAATCAGATGGCACGATGGGCTCTCAGCCATCTGGACATTGATTAAACTGCGCCTGCTTCCTTCTGGCGACGCTTGAGAAAAATTACAGCCGTTAGCGCCCCCAATATTGATACAATTGTGATCAACAACCCAATCCAAAAATGTGGCGGTCGATAATATAGCTCAACCGTCCGTATACCCGGCTCAACCTCAAAAGAAACCAAATCGTGGGTCGGCTCGACAATCATGTTATCGTGGCTGGAAATTTTCCAACCCGGATCATACATCTGGGTGATGATGATTTTGGATTCACTCTTAGCCAAAATTTTCAGGCTGATGCGATTGGGGCTGAAGTCACCCTTTATAATCTGAGCCTCTCCCTCAACCACATACCAGGGTTCAAAGACAAGTCTCTCTCGGCTGTAATCACGATTGCTTAGTTTGGGTGATTCATTCTGATCGTACCACGATTCTGCCTTAGGTTTCAAAGTTCTGAAAAAATCTCCGGCCTGATTTTTACTCATGTCAGGATAAGCGGACAACCAAGCGGCGTTCATCCCGCCTCGATTGGACAGCAGACTAAAATAGAGCAAATCCTGTTC
The DNA here is from genome assembly GCA_030588275.1 of Candidatus Zixiibacteriota bacterium. GTDB lineage: Bacteria > Zixibacteria > MSB-5A5 > GN15 > JAAZOE01 > JAUUYJ01. The sequence goes on from JAUUYJ010000012.1 coordinate 5,618, forward strand.
GGTCTCTTCATTCAGGCGAGTGTTATATGAGCCACCAACCGACTGCTTGAAGCTATAATGAGTCGGTGGGGTTTTCGGCGGTCGAATAAAGGTATCACTAAAAATTGGAACGCAGACATACAGATGGGTTGCGACGAGGGCGACCCAAATAATAATCGTCAGTGAGGCGCGACGATATTTAAGCATCATCAAAAGAATATCAATACCATACCCAGCCAGAATTGAAACGCTGAAAACAACCCAGAGCGAAAAGCGGGAGGGGACCCGCATCGATTCAAAACCTGGCAAATGATGGAGCCAATTCCAGGGAGAGAACGATCCGGCAAACGAACCGAGCAGGAGCAAAACCGCAACGACACTCAGAGCCAGCCAGCGGTATTGGGATTTAAAACGGAATCCAATCCCGATCACAGCCAAAAAGAGAGCGACCGGACCAATAAAAGCGCCGTACTCGTGCCATCCCCAGACAACCATATCATTAGCGGCAAAGGTCTTTAGAAAATCAGAAGTTATCGCCTGATCAAAGCCAAAAAACATGGTCGGCAATATTGAAAAGGGGGTTTCCTGAATCGTCGTCGCCGGGTGCCAAGGATTACGAATCAGATAATCGGCCATCGGCAGAAATTTGACGGCGGCAAACAGAACTCCAACCAGCGAGATCGCGATTACAAATAATGGTGGACGAGCCCGGTGGTTGGCATCCATATCAAACAGGGAATAAAGAAACAGAAAAAACATCGACAGCAGAAGCGGTACCGCCGCTCCCGATCCGAGAATTAAAAAAGCGACTATCGCCGAAGCGGAAAAAACATGGACCGGATTATCAAGCGACTTACGATAGAACAAAAACAACCAAGGCAAAGCACAAAAATAATGTGACCAGATATGTCCCGAGGCAATTTGTAATGCAAAAAAGGAACTGAGCATAAAAATAACCGGGACGATCAATGCTCCGTAAAAGCTGATATTCAGATGGCGGGCCAGCTTGTAACAGCCGATGAAACCGAGATAATAAATAACCAGAATTTGCAGTTTGAGCCCGATTAACGGACCGGCAACCAGAGAAAGAAAGAAGAGAGGGTTTAAAACCGAGGCTTCCGGGTGGGCGAACAGAATCCCGCCACAGGCAAAATAAGGATTCCAGAACGGAAACTGCCCATATTCGGAGATTGATTTTAGGGCCGAACCGTTAAAGGCGGTAAACAGGTCCCAATCATACCAGCCCCAATTGCCCGAATCACGCAGAAGAAAATAGCCGATTACCGCCGTTAGCAGGCCAAAAAGAAGATACGGCAACCACCAGAAGCGGTGGAAATGTTCTTCGTCATAAATATTTTCGGGCGGGTAACGCATCTGTTAAATATCGGACGGTTACCAAAAAACCACAATATCAAAATCGACTAATTCTCCCGCAATGAATCCTCAATAACCCATTTTATTATCATTTTGGGAATCGTCGCCGTGTCGGGTAGGACATGAAGATACATCGAACCAGATGGCAGAAGCTTCTGAACCAATAGGCAGCTACTATCACCAGCTATTGCGTTTGGAGTTCCATCAAGACCGCTGTCAAGAATATCGGCATAGGATTCGGTACTATAATTGGCCTGATAAAGTGGATCGGCATGGCACAGCCCGAAAGAACCACATTTGACATCAAGCAGAACATCCAGCTCAATATCGTAAGTGATCGGCCCCGACATGGCGCTATCCTGAATGATCCATTGCCGGACAAAATCCTCTTCAACAACGTTTATTTGCGTCGCCTCATGGGACGGAATGGCGTACGTCAACAGGGGCGAAGTGGAATCTCCAGGAAAGATGATCGCCGGGTCAAAGGTCTCAAAATAGGTATCAAGGAAATAGGTTGTCACTTCCGTTGGTGGGGGTGGATCAGTATGGCAGACAAAACAGTTCGCCTCAAAAATCGGGCGGATATCGTTGAAGTAATCGATCGGGCTGGGATCAATCGTCTGTGCCCGAAATGAGATAGTGTCTCCCTGTTCATTTAAGACCCGGAGCCGTGAGGCGTTGGGATAGATATCGAAAGAGGGAAGCGGGTTAACCGTTAAAGTCCAAATTGCCGAAGCTAATCCAGCGGCGTCAGTTCTGGTTATGGCGGTGTCGCTCTCAGTCAGCGGATTGGTTGATGAATCGGTTGTCACCAAACAACGATCCTCAGCAACAAAACGAATTTGATGATTCGGGATGCTGTTACTGAATTTATCGGTTAAATGCACGACGCAGGGGGTAGCCGTCGCGCCAGCCGTGACAAACTGTTCGTCTCCGGAATCAATCATAAGCACGAGAGAGTCGAGGGTCCGAGGGATTACCTGGTAGGTAAAATAGGCGATTGAGTCGGTCAGACCTGAGGCGGTCGCCAGCATACTGTCGATCCCGACCAGTGTATCTACCTGATAAAACGAGGTGAAGGCGATTCCATTATTATCTGTCGTTCGGACCGCCCAGCCACCGGGAAACGCGCCACCCTCATTGGGAGTAATCTGCTCAAAGGTGACAGTCACACCTGAAACCGGAACACCCCGCTCATCGGTCACGAGAACTTTCAAAGTATCAATACTACCTTTGGCCGAAATAACCTGATTATTGCCGGATAAAGTAACCACTCCGGTATCATAAACGGGCGGAGTAATAATCGGGACATCTTTTTTATCGCATGCCGAAAAAGTGAAAAGCGAAATAGTTAATATGGAAACGAGCAGATAGATTCTCATCGCGTGGCCCTTATAGTTTGATAATAACATTATCCTATACTTAATACGCAAATGGCTGATGTCAAGTCCAAAGTTTTCGCTTCTTTATTTATTGGAAAATACCTGTCTTGAAAGTTGTTTTTTTATCTCTCTTTTTCTCGGTAGATTCGCTTGACAGTTAGTAGGAACCGTTTATATTCTGCCTCGAATGGAATTTCAGGGACTTTTATTAAGATAACCACAATCAGGAATAGCCAGATTGACTGATCACAAAACATCGTACGCCATTCGAGTAATCCTTCTATTTAGTCTCCTTTATCTATTTTTGCTGTCGATCGGACTATTGGGTAGCTCCCTGAAGATGTTCGGTAAGGGATTCGCAGAAGCACTGATCGCGACGACATCCCATCCAATTATCGGACTGTTTATCGGAATTCTTGTCACCAGTATTGTGCAGTCGTCATCAATGACCACCTCTTTGGTAGTCGGCCTGGTCGGTGGTGGTATGCTCACCGTCGAGAATGCAATACCGATGATCATGGGAGCCAATATCGGGACGACGATCACCAATGCGATGGTCTCTTTGGTACATATAGGGCGGACGGCTGAATTCCGCCGGGCTTTTGCCGCCGCAACGGTCCATGATATATTTAATATTATGGCGGTGATGCTGTTTTTACCGCTTCAGATCATGACCAATTTCCTGGGCCATTCCAGCGAATATCTGGCTGACCTGTTTTCCCAGATAGGCGGTTTAAAATTATTCAACCCGCTGAAGGCGGCAACCAAGCCCATAATCAATAGTATTTTGGAATATGTAGATCAATCAGACCTTTCAAACATCCTTGTTGTCGGTAAAATCTGGACTCCGGCTGAGAAATATTTTGCCTCGACGCAGATACATATTGCCGCCATTGCCTGCACTCTTATTGCGATAGTTTTTCTTTTCTTATCATTGACCTACATGGTAAAAGTTTTAAAGTCAGTCTTTATTGGCCGTCTTACACGACTCTTCCAGCGCTATATTTTCAAGACAATGATTAGATCGTTTGTTGTTGGATTGCTGATTACGGTACTGGTCCAATCCTCCTCTATCACAACGTCACTCATTGTCCCCTTAGCCGGGTCGGGAGTTTTAAGCCTAATGCAGGTTTTCCCCTATACTCTGGGTGCCAACCTGGGAACCACCGCAACCGCCATGCTGGCATCATTGGCGACCGGATCGCAAGCTGGTGTTGCCATTGCTCTGGCCCATATGCTCTTTAACATTTTTGGAATCGCCATATTTTTCCCGATGAGAAAAATACCGATAATGTTAGCTCAGAAATTAGCCGATCAGGCTACAAAATCGAAAATGATCCCGATTGTTTATATTGGTGTCTTTTTCTTCATCGTTCCGCTTCTACTAATATCGATTTGGAGGTAGTTATGTTTGGGTTTCTCAAAGAACTTTTTTCTTCCGATAGTCTCCTGGAGACTGCATTCGAGGAGACTCAAGAGATGTTGCGGGAAGATTTCCGCATGTTTGAAGAGGCGATCAGGTCTCTCAGGCATTCTGATACGGCTGAGATGAAATTTGATATCTTTAAAGCAGACAAACGGATCAATAAATATGAACGAGCCGTTCGGCGAAAAGTCCTGGCTCATCTGGCAGTCGCCAAACCGGGTGATGCTTCAGCCTGTTTGGTTTTGATCTCGGTCGTTGGCGATGTGGAACGCATTGGTGATTATACCAAAAATATTGCCGAAACGGCCAATGCTCATCCGGCCCGTCTTACGTGCGACAAATATGAGGATAGATTATCAGAAATAGAAACGCTTATTACCAACCGTTTCAAATCGGTTAGTGAAGCGTATATCAATCATGATGAAGAGATGGCCGCCAATCTTATGGTAGAGCACAGTAAAATTTCTCATTGGTGCGACGAGGTCGTTATCGATCTGATTTCCTCCCCACCACCCGATTTACCGACCGGAACGGCGGTGGCGATGACGATGTATATTAGATTCCTCAAGCGAATATCTGCACACCTAACCAATATTGTTTCATCGGTGGTTAACCCTTTTCCACGCCTCGGCTATCGCAAAAAGGGAAGCGAAGAGGAGTAAGCCAGACAAGTAGGAAAGAAAATACCACACACTGGAAAGCGGCGATACAGCACAGCCTAAAGCCTATAAGTTATGATACCGCTTCACTGGACTTAAATCAGATTATAACGATCGAAGAGCGCGATAGCTTAGCCCCACAAGGGGGTAAGACGCTGTAATTCGCTTCGCTCAAACATCGGCTTAAAAGTGGCGATGCCGCATATCTTTGATTTCTTTTTGCTAAGCTCAATCAACCAGAATTGTTTTAGAATTTAATCCGAAGAGCGCGACAGCCTAAAAGCGGCGATGCCGCCTGCCCCACAATGGGGTATGCCGCTGTAAATCGCTTCGCTCAAACATCGGCTTAAAAGCGGCGATGCCGCTATTTGAACTTTAGAGCGGTCTTAAACAGGCCGGGGATTTTCTTACGATCTCGAATGAAAAGTAACACCGCTAAAATCAGATAGATATACATCACTTCCATACGCAACTCGGAGAAGATAAACTGCGCCATAAAGAGCACGATTAAGGTAATTGCACCGTACCAGGACATTCTTAGGTTGCACAAAATCGCGACGGCAAAAATCGATTGTCCGGCGGTGAGCCATATTTCATGGTCCTGTCTGATGGTCAGTTCGAGCCCGGCAATACGACCAGCCGCCATACTGAAGACAACCGGAATCGTTCCGACTAACAGGGTCCATTGATTTACCTTTGACGAAATCAAAGCACCCATTGCCGCCTGAGCCTGCCCTCGCACCGCCCAGATAGCGGCAATCATGATCTCTGGAGCCTCCGATGCCAGAGGTGCCAACCACTGGAGCAGAAGGAATTCATCGTAGCCGGCCTCCTTACCGAAGGCTACCAATGCTTCGGCAAACGGTTCAGCCGACATAAAGATAACAACTCCTGCGGCGAGGAATAAAATGATCGCGCTGGCTCTTCTTTGAGTGGCTTTCAACTCGGCGATAAGCGCCGCCGGCCCCACAAGGTCCGGTTCATGAACTTCGGCACGCGCAATCCGAATGACATACAAAACAAAAATGGCCAGAAGGATGACGGTGTCGAGAAGATTTAAATATCCTTTGATCGGAATGGTAAAGGCGTATAATGTGGCGAGGGTCAGGTAAAAGACTTCGGTCCCATGCTCTTTTGCCAGAGCCAACCGCTTTTTTTTAGAAAAAGCAAAAAACAGAATCAAAACCATCGGCCAGCCAATACCGATCAACAGGCGGTTGGCTCCGGTCATGTTGGCTAAGGCCAACTCGCCATGATGCACATCACCAACTACCCCAGAGGCAAACTCCAAACCAGCCTTCCAGGACAGGACCATATCAACGGCATATTCCGGCAGGACGGCGACAAGGGCCAGAATCGCCAGGGCAAACCCCTGCGATATATCGATCTGGATCACCTCGGCGGCCCAGGACATCATAAAGGCCGCCCCCAAAAGTCCGATGCCGAACATCAAGGCATCAAGACCATGCCCATTATGGAGGAACCCCGTTTTGGTCAGGATACCGGGAACCGTAATAAGAACTGCCCCAGGTATCAAAAGCCGGCTAAAAAGGCCCGGTCTCGCATTGCTTATCATATGTCTTAGAATATCACCATTTTATTTGAATGGAATCTACCGATTTGAAAATACTGTGTCAAGAATTCCTCGCACCAGAGGGCATTTTATTAATCGTCGAGAGTAAATAATATCATAACTATTTTTGAATATCAGATATCAACGAAACCCGCATCTCACTTATCTGGTAACGATGGAGTCCGGCAAGCACCGACGGATCGGCATCCAGAATCGCCTCTGCCTGTTCTTTAGTTTCGGCTGAGATAATAACCAATCCAAATACGGGATCATCAAAAACCGGCCCGGCCAAAAGAACGCGATTGTCGGAGACCAACTCCTGAAGATAAGAAAAATGCTGAGTCATGATTTTTTCTTCTTCGGTAGTCATATCATTCGGCCAATCGGGGCGCGTCCCCAACAGTTGTCCGAAGAACTGTTTTTTCTCTGCCATCTTTTTATTATCCTTGTCGACTGTTGTTTCTGAGAAGCATGTAGAGGATGAAGCAAAGAGAAGTAGCATAAAAGCGAGAGTAATAAACCGAGGATAATTATGCTTATCAGGAATTATTTGTTGCAAATGCGGCCTGTTTGAGCCTTATCTGAGTTCTATCTGTAAGGGTTAAAAAATAGTAACCGTTTAACCCCGAATAATCATATGGACAATATCTTTACGGAGCAAAATCCCGATCAGCCGGTTCTCACTGACGACAAAAACTCGCCTTAGATCTTTAAAGAGCATCATCGCGGCAACTTCAACGATACGAGTGTCGGTCGTCACAATCTCAATATCTTTCAGATATAACTGCCGGACCTTGATCTTATCCTCTTTTTTGAGTAACTCCTCAAACGGCTCGATATCAAGAGAATAATTCAGGTTGGAGATCAGCGATTTAAAATCTGGCAGAGCCGCCTGAATCAACTCTTTGTCGGTAATCTGTCCTAACAGACAACCATTTTCATCGACCACCGCCAGAGCCGAGAGACGGTTGGTAAACATCCGATTGGCCACATCACGCAGGCTATCCTCTTCGGTAACAGTCACTACATCATGGCGCATGAGATCCCGGGCGGTCAACTCTTTTTCAATCGTAACACCCGATTCCCAAATAGTATCAATCACCGCGGCGGGGGATTTTGCCTTGATAATTTTCGGGATGTTCGTTTCCTGTCTGGCAAAGGTGGAAAAGGCGGCCAGAGTCTGGAGATAGTGGCGCGCGATATTGGAGGGGGTCAGCATTAGGCAGATCATATGAAGCGGCTTGCCATCCGGCGTTTTCTCCTTGATCCCAGATTCCGATATCCCAACAGCAATATACATCTCCTCAACCGCATCAGTGCGGGCATGAGGAAAGGCGATCGACCGACCAAAATTGGTTGATTCAACATCCTCCCGCGCCAAAACTGACTTGTTGATCCGTTCATAGTCAAGTTGAGGATAACGATTTTTTATAAGGCCAAGCAGTTCTGTGATCGCCTCGACTTTGGTTGTCGCCTTAAGATCATGTAATACGGTATTCTCGTCTAAGATATTAGACAGGCGCATGGTCGGCTCCGTTTTCGGATGTCGGTTTGGTCAGCTTAATTTGAGGTGGAGCAACGACCCCTCCAGAAACGAGAATTTTAACCGCCTCTTCGACCTTCATATCCATCGGATAAATCTCCTCCATCGGAATCAAAACGACCAACCCGGTAAACGGCGTTGGTGTGGAAGGAATAAACACCAGACGCATGTCGTTGTCAATGCCGTTATTTTCCAAACTGCACTTGGCCGCCAGAAACCCGATCGCATATATTCCTTTGCGGGGATACTCGATTAAGGCGACCTCGGAGAAAGCCCGTTTGCTGGGTGTTACCATCGATTCCAGAAGTTGTTTGGCGGCGGTATAGATAACTCGAACCAGTGGGGTTTTGCGCAAAAAGCTGTCTCCGGTCCGAAACAGGCGCGCTCCAATGAAGTTGGTCGTTATAATTCCGGTTAACAAAATTATCAAAACCGCCACGACCACTCCGAGGCCGGGGATATCGTAACCAAGCAGGCTATTGACAATCGGATTCAAAATTCCGTCAAATGATTCAAATAGAAAACGGAGTACCAGAAAGGTAATCACCAGCGGTACGGTAACTATCAGCCCGGAGAGAAACTGCCTTTTTATTATTGTTCTTATCTGTTTGAATGCCGACATAAACGTACCTGCTTCAATAGATCGGTCAACCGGGCCGAATCTATGAGGCTAAAAGTACCGATGCGGGCCGATTATTGAATTTCGGACAGGTGTTAAAAGGTAAAGCTTAAAGCGGCGGCCAAAGCCATCTCGAGTATTGATTGAGGCAAAAACCCAAAGAGAAAAATGCCGATGCCGCACAAAGACAATACCAACCCAGCCGGAAATGATGGAGTAATCTTATGAGGATTGGGGTCAGGGCGTAGATACATCAGCCTTATGACATTGGCATAATAATAAAGAGAGACAACCGCCATCAACAAAGCCAGAATCACAAGCCAGGTCAACCCGGCCCGGACAGCGGCGGCGAAAACGTAATACTTGGCCAAAAAACCGACCAAGGGCGGAATTCCGGCCAACGATAATAGAAACACAGTCATCACGCCAGCCAGCATCGGAGACGATTTTGATAGCCCGGCATAATCGGCGATTTTGTCCGACCCGGTCCGCTCTGAATAGATCGTCACAACGGCAAAAGCACCCATATTGGCAAACAGATAAGCAAACATATAGAATGCTGATGACGCGACTCCCAAGCCCCGGAAATCAATATTGACATCATGGAACAGATAGGGTGCGGCGGCCAGACCGATTAAAATATAGCCAGCCTGCGCAATTGAGGAATAAGCCAGCATCCGTTTGATACTGCTTTGGCGAATCGCCATAACGTTCCCCATCACCATCGTCACAGCCGCGATGGCGGCCACAATGGATGACCAGTTGGCCGAATCATTTTCAAGGCCATAATCATAAAACATAATACAGAAAATTCGAATGATGGCGGCCAAGCCGGCCGCTTTTGACCCAACCGACAAAAAGGCGGTGATCGGAGTTGGCGCACCTTCATAAACATCGGGAGCCCACATATGAAACGGCACGACGGCCAGTTTGAAGGCCAGCCCGGCCAAAATCATCATCATGGCAAACGATAAGGCCAAAACTGTCCCGCTGGTCATGCCGGAATAAATCGCCAGGTTGACGGCGATCTGTTGCAGATATGTAGTCCCGGTCAAACCGTATATAATCGACAAACCGTATAGCAAGACGGCGGACGATGCGGCTCCAATAACCAGATACTTCAGACCGGCTTCGGCTGAGGCTTTGACCGTTTTATTATAGGCGGCCAGAATAAAAAGCGGAATGGTTGTCAATTCCAAACCGACATAAAGGGTAATCAGCTCTTTGGCTGAAACGAGAAAGAGCATCCCAATGGTGGAGAATAAAAGTAAAGCATAATATTCGCCACGATGATGGCTCATCCGCCCGACAAGACCAAACGATGAACCGATGGTGAAAAAGGCGGAGCCTAAGATAATCATTTTGAAAAAGAGGGCAAACCCATCGGTGGTAAACATCCCCCCCCACATCTTACCGCCCGGATCACCGTATAACGGATAGCCGGTCTCCCCTTGATATCCGACTAGCCGGAAAAGTAGAAAGCCGGTTATCAAAATTCCGATCATGCTCAGGTAGCCAGTTAACGATCCGTTTTTCCCTTTGTAGAACAGATCCACAATAAGGACTACAATCGCCCAAACAATCAGAAACAGTTCCGGTATGAGGGGTGTTAAATCAATCATCTTATCGCGCCATCAAATCAACAAGGTTATTTAATGATGCCGCCATCAGGTCGGTCAACGGCTTGGGATAGATACCTAAAGCCAAAGTCAAAAGAATCAGAGGCGTGACACACAGGATTTCCCGCAAATTTATCTCGGTCAGGTGACCCCATTTGGCGGCGTCAAACTCACCCAAAAAGACACGTTGAATCATCCGCAGTATATAGGCGGCGGTCAGAACAACACCCAAGACAGCCACACCAACAAGGATTTTAAAAGCGGATGATGGAACCTTAGCGGTAAAGGCACCAACAAAAATCATAAATTCTGCAATGAACCCGGACATCCCCGGCAGCCCCAAAGAGGCCATGCCAAAGAAAACCATGATGCCGGTGTAAATCGGAAGCTTCTTTCCAATCCCACCAAAGGCGGCAATTTCACGCGTGTGAGCCCGGTCATAAAGAACGCCAACCAAGAGGAAGAGCGCGCCAGTGATCAGTCCATGCGAGATCATTTGATACATACAACCGGACATCGCCGTCACCGATGTAAAAGCACCCAAGGCCAACATGCAGTACCCCATATGCGATACTGATGAATAGGCGACAAGTTTTTTCAAATCTTTCTGAGCCAAAGAAACCAGCGCCCCATAGATGATGGCGATAACCCCTAAGATCGCAATCGGAAGGGAGAAATATTTTATCCCTTCGGGCAACATCGGCCAGGAGATCCGAAGCATTCCATAAGTACCCATTTTCAAAAGGATACTGGCCAGAATAATCGAAACCGCCGTCGGCGCTTCAACGTGAGCGTCCGGTAACCAGGTATGGAAAGGCCACACCGGAACCTTGATAGCAAAGGCGATAAAGAAGAAGGCGAAGGCGAAAATCTGTAAGCCTTGCGAAAAGCTGGGACCGATTTCGGTCATCTGCATCATGTTGAGCGTATGCGGTTGAGAATTAAAATAGAGCGTCAAGATCGCCACCAGCATGAAGAGCGATCCAAAGAGGGTGTACAAAAAGAACTTGATGGCGGCATATTCGCGCCGAGGCCCGCCCCAAATACCGATTAGGAAGTACATAGGGACCAACATGATTTCCCAGAAAACGTAGAAGAGGAAGAAATCCAAAGCGACAAAGACGCCGATCATTCCACATTCGAGAAGTAAGAAGAAAACAAAATATTCCTTGACCCGTTTGGTAATATTGAAGCTGATGACAATCGCGATAAGTGAAATGAGCCCGGTCAATGCCAACATCGGAACCGAAATTCCATCCGCACCCAATAAATACTGAGCGTTAATCGCCGGAATCCACTCATGCAGTTCGGTAAACTGCATTTCGGCGGTCGTCCAGTCATAATCCTTGAGGATTACAAAGGTCAGAATCATGGTCACAAAGGAGAAAAAGGCGGCCGACCAGCGAATCAGATCGTGCTGATTCTTCTTGATAAAAAGAAGCGCCACCGCCCCCAAAAGAGGAACAAATATCGTAACCGTTAAAATCGGAAAATTATACGTCATCAGAATCTACCATCCCAGCCGTTTAACCCAAACCGGCCTGCAGAAAGGTTCCTCTCAAAAGGTTAGCGGTTGCCAAAAGTCCTATCACGATCAGACCAAAAATTATCGCCAGCAAATAATGCGGAAGTCGTCCCGATTGTGTCTTGCGCAGTTCACCCGAAAAGCGGTCGGTGATTATTCCCATTCCGTTGACGATCCCATCGACGATATGCTGGTCAAACCAGTATTTGACTGATGAGAGCCACATTGTAATCGTCGCCTGAAGGTTTACCAGGCCATCGATTACTCGAGCATCGAAGCTCCACATAAACCGACCGATGGCATAGACCGGGCGAATCAAGACCAGATCGTACAGCTCGTCAATGTAATACTTATTGTAAAACAGATTGTAAATCGGCTTAAATTTTTCAGCCACCATCTCCGGCGAAATCTTTTTCTTGTAATACATCATATAAGCCAGCGTAATGCCAGAGACAGCCACAATCGTTGAGATTATCATCAGCCAATAATCAGGCTGGGGATGGTGCGGATGACCATGATAAACAAACGAAGCATAACCATGCTCCAGCCAGGGCATCCCGGCAAAGCCAGAGACAACCGATAAAACCGCCAAAAAGATCAACGGGAAGGTCATCGACTTGGGTGATTCATGAGCATGATCGTACTTTTCCTGATCGCGCGGCGTTCCCAAAAAGGTCATGAAAAACAGCCTGCACATATAGAAGGCGGTCATAAAGGCAACCAATAGTGCGATAAAGGTAAAGAACATATGGCCGTGTGTGGCGGCAATGATTTCGTCTTTGGACCAGAAACCTGATAGCGGAAAGATGCCTGAGATGGCCAGCGTGGCAACGGCAAAGGTCATCGCCGTCGTTCTCATCTTGCCCCACAACCCACCCATCAAACGGATATCGTTGGTATGAACAGCATGAATAACCGAACCTGCTCCGAGGAATAACAAAGATTTGAAAAAGGCGTGCGTCATCAGATGAAATGTCCCGGCGGTGTAGCCCCCCAATCCGAGCACCATAATCATATAACCGAGTTGTGATAATGTCGAAAAGGCTAAAATCCGCTTAATATCATTTTGTACCAGAGCGATACTGGCGGCAAAAAACGAGGTAAACAGACCGATCCAGGCGACCGTCATCGAGGCATCGGTCAAAGCGCCTGTTGCCGTAAAGGCGTGCCAATCTGGAATAAACAGCGTCAACGAGCGGGCTACGAGATAGACGCCGGCGGCGACCATTGTCGCGGCATGGATCAGAGCGGAGACCGGTGTCGGTCCTTCCATCGCATCCGGTAACCAGACATGAAGCGGGAACTGAGCCGATTTTCCGACCGCACCACAAAATACGAGTAAGGCGATGGCGGTTAAAATCCCACCGGAGACCATCCCCGATTCGACATTATGAAATACTTCCTGATAATTAAAGGTCCCGACGTAGAGCATCATCATCATCAGGCCCAGTAAGAATCCAAGATCACCAATCTTAGTCGTGATAAACGCTTTTTTGCCGGCATCGGAGGCCGATTTTTTCTCGAACCAGAACCCGATCAAAAGGTATGAGGTCAACCCGACCAATTCCCAAAAGATGAAGATCATAAAGAAGTTGTTGGCAACAACCAACCCCAGCATGGAGAAGGTAAAAAGTGACAGGTAAGCATAGTAGCGCGAGAAACGGGGGTCGCC
>JAUUYJ010000245.1 GCA_030588275.1 Candidatus Zixiibacteriota bacterium
CCGGTGACATCAATCGAAACGATCGGGTCTTCACAGTATTCCAAAACCCCCTTCATCCGTCCTTCGGAGGCGGCCTTAACGCAGGCGTTCAGCTCTTCGGCGGTAACTTCTTTACCCAAATTGACAGCAAGATCAACAATCGAGTTTACCGGTGTTGGTACACGAATAGCACATCCATCCATCTTACCGGTTAGCTGAGGCATCACCAGAGCAATCGCTTTGGCGGCTCCGGTACTGGTCGGGATCATCGACAACGCCGCCGAGCGGGCCCGACGCAGGTCGCTATGCGGAGCGTCTAAGATTCGTTGATCGGAAGTGTAGGCATGAATCGTCGTCATAAAACCATGCTCTATCCCAAAGGCATCATCAATCGCCTTACAAACCGGCGCGAGACAGTTGGTCGTGCAGGAACCGATAGAGATAATATTATGCTTGGACGCATCATACTGATCGTCGTTGACGCCGATAACAAAAGTTCCATCCGGGTCCTTGGCCGGGGCGGATATCAAAACTTTTTTGGCTCCGGCTGAGATATGCTTACCAGCGGTATCCTGACTCCGAAACAGGCCGGTCGATTCGACAACAATTTCCGCACCCAAAGAGCCCCAGGGAATATTTCCGGGATCACGTTCGGAGGAGACCGGGATTGCTTTGCCGTTGACGATTAAACCTTTGTCGTCGCAAGAAACCGTTCCGGGAAATTTCCCCTGAGAGGAATCATACTTTAAAAGATGCGCCAAAGTTTTGGTATCGGTGATGTCGTTGATCCCAACGATTTCGACGGCTCCCCCACTCCGTTGCAGAGCCGCTCTCAGCACCATACGACCAATACGGCCAAATCCATTAATTCCTATTTTTACAGACATCCTAAAACCTCCCGATTACTTTTTGTGAAGAAAATAAGCCGCTCCGATGGAAAACGACATTCCGGAATAATCCTTGATCCCGGCCAACTCGTCCCCAAACTGGATCGGATAATACTTCACGTTAAAATTAATTCCTATTTGATCGGATAAAGCCAAATCTATTCCGCCTCCGAGAACATAATTAAAATCTGTTACCGTTTTTTGGGCGTCAAGAAATTCACCGTAGGTTACATTGCCTAATGATATATCGATATTATGCTTTCCAAATAGAAAACCGCCCCCTCCAATCAGGTAGGGGTGGAATTTTTCATGCCGGCCCGAAAGGGGGGAAATTTTAAGTTGAAACATAACCGGATAGAGAATGATTGGGCCGACAAATTTCCCCCCTCCCTGTTCGATAGTCACATCACCCCGACTGATAATCCCAAATGAGATTTCACCTATAATAACCGGCGTCAGTCGATAGTCGATAAATAGTTCGGTCACAAACCCGGTACTGCTTAAATCAAAATCGACCGTATCGTTAACCGGGTTATCACCCTTGTCGGACCAAACCCCAAGACGAATACCGGCCATCGAGTAGCGGGCTTCCATCAACAGAGGGTTATGCTTTTTTTCCAGGGCCATCAGATCGGCTGAAAACAAAAGAAGAAAGGCAGACAGAACGATTCCGATGTAAATCAAATTTTTAACCAAAAAACACCTCGGCGATTTCATATAGTTCATCATTTACGGTGCGTGTTTTCCCCTCCATCTCGGCCAGCGGAACGGCGACAATGTTGTTTCCACGTAATGCCACGAAATTCCCAAATTCGCCACGATGGACCATATCAATTGCTCCGATACCATAACGCGTTCCCAGAACTCGATCAAAAGCGGTCGGCGTCCCACCCCGTTGAATATGGCCCAGAATAACTACCCGTGACTCAAAGGAGAGCCTTTTTTCAACTTCTTTAGCCACATAATTGGCAATACCACCAAGTCGAACATGACCAAACTGATCAACCGAATCATCCTGTACGATACATTCACCGGTCGAATTTTCGACATGCTTGATCTGAGCACCCTCAGCAACAACCACAATCGAAAAATCTTTGCCCCGTTGATGTCGCCTTTTAATCAGCTTGCAAACCTCATCAAGGTCAATCGGTCGTTCCGGGATCAGGATAACATCAGCCCCGCCAGCCAGCCCGGATTCAACCGCAATCCAACCAGCATTTCGCCCCATCACTTCGACCACCATAACTCTGTTATGAGCCTCGGCAGTAGAATGAAGGCGATCAATAGCATCGGTCGCGGCGTTAAGAGCGGTATCGAACCCAAATGTCCGGTCGGTACCATAAATATCGTTATCAATAGTTTTGGGAACACCAACAACCTTGACTCCCAGCTTATGAAGCTTGGCGGCGACACCGAGAGTATCATCACCACCGATCGCAATCAGCGCTTCAATCCCTTCTTTGTCCAACCGCTCGGCAATACGCTGAGCACCATTTTCGATCTTAAAAGGATTGGTTCGGGAGGTTTTTAGAATCGTTCCTCCCCGATGGAGGATACCGGATGTTGCGGCCAAATCGAGGGGGCGAATCAGATTCTCCTCGAGTAGTCCTTTCCATCCTTCATATATTCCATAGATAACATACCCGTACCGAGTGATTCCCTTGCGGGCAACGGCACGAATTACCGCGTTGAGACCGGGGCAATCACCCCCACCAGTTAGCACACCAACTTTCAAAGCTCCTCCACTTCATTCTATAGCCGAAACTCTGCTAATATATCGGGGCCCAATAGGCTGTCAAGATAAATCAAGCCATCGGTCCAAATATATCACAGGCAAGCTCAAAGAGCCAGTTTGTTGCAATCATTTCGCCAAGTTGTCAGGCCGAAATTAGGCCCATTTCGCCTATTCGGTAGCAACCGCCTCAGCTTTTTCTGTCTCTTTCATCAACATACTTATTTGATCGGTTGCCACCCCCAGAGATATTCCCAGGGAGAGGGCCGATTGAATCATCTGCGAATCGAACGGAACTTTGCGAATTTTGCCAGCCACATCGACCAACGGGATGGAATCAATGTCTGATCCCTTTAAAACGACCAACCGCCCGTACCGTTTTTCGGAAGCCAGACGAACCGCCTCGCACCCAAAGTAGGTTCCCAGAAGACGGTCAAATGGCGTCGGTGATCCGCCTCGAACCAGATGACCCAATATCGTTACCCGACATTCCAAATGGGTCAAAACTTCGATCTGCTGAGCCAACTGGTTGGAGATACCACCCAGACGAATAACATCGGGTGAGTTCTCGACAATCTTGCTGACCACCATTTTGCCACCGAGTGGCTTGGCCCCTTCACCGATGACAACAATGGAGAAGTTTTTTCCACGCCGGTTACGCTCTTTAATTTTATTACAGACTTCGTCGATGTCATACGGAATTTCCGGAATCAGGATAATATCTCCCCCACCGGCCAGGCCAGAAGCCATCGCCAACCATCCCGCATAACGCCCCATCACTTCAACGATCATAACCCGATGATGCGACTGAGCAGTTGTATGTATTTTATCTATCGCATCGGTAGCAGTAACAACGGCTGAGTCAAAGCCAAAAGTCTGGTCGGTTCCAAAAAGATCGTTGTCAATTGTTTTCGGGACGCCAACAATATTGACCCCCAGCTCGGCCACCCGAGCCGAGGCGGCCATCGTCCCATCACCGCCGATCGCGATGATGGCATCAAGACCGAGTCGTTCGTAATTGGTCACCAGCTCCGAAGAACGATCAAGGTAGATATATTCTTCCTTCTGCATGATCGGAAAATTGAACGGATCAGCCCGATTCGACGTTCCCAGAATGGTCCCACCCAAGGATAAAATCCCGGAGACTGATTTACGATCAAGGGTAATGTAATTGTTGAGAATCATTCCCTCATAGCCATCACGAAAACCGATGACCGACATATCATAATCGTTGATCGCCTTTTTAACGACCGCTCTTATAACGGCATTTAAGCCGGGGCAATCACCCCCGCCGGTTAAAACACCTAATTTCAAAATATCCTCCAGATCATTTCAACCAAATTCTTTACCTGCCCTCTTCTATCACCTATATCGACGACTATAGAGTACAGTTTATACGTCATTTTCTCCGTAACAGATAAATCTCCCGCGCCGGATAATCAATATACAGATTAAATTGGGTAAGTACTTCCATCCCGATCAATCCTTC
>JAUUYJ010000373.1 GCA_030588275.1 Candidatus Zixiibacteriota bacterium
AAGAAAAATCGGAGCGGTTACTTTATTGTAAATATCGGTCGGCGGAGCGCTTGAATACTCGGTTGATGCGGTCTCATCAGGGCTTTGAATGTTGACCTCTGGTCGATTTTCGGCAATTTTATTTTCCTCATCCGGCAGAGTCGGTAAGAGAAGATCATAGTTAACCATTGGAGCTTTGAGAACAAAATCGAGATACGGCTTTTTGAATCCGCCATCCGGTTTTATCAAATGGGCCAGTCCATTTTTGATCGAACCGGTTAAGGATGCCTGGACCCCAGGGTATTGGGCATAAAAGGAATCGACGACAATACTGTTTTTTTTGAATGTCAGCCTGAGGTCAAACCGTTCCAATGGGGAGGTCAGGCTATCATTATTGTAATACATCGAGTCGATTGATGCGACTCCAAGAATTACCGCATCATACCATTTTGACTGCTGTCCTTTAACTCCAACATCAAAACGGCTCTGCCCCGTTAGCTCATGGTGGAGGTTGCTGTCGAGCCATATAGTGGCACCAGATAGATCATAGACACCGGTTAGGGCAACATCATACAAAGGATCATCCCAGCTTGAGATCGAACCGGCAATTTTGAGAGGTTGCTCCGATAATTGACCGCCGTGCGAATTAAATGATACCTTGTCAGGTTCCAATCCAACATCCAGCTTTTCAAAATAAATACGAGATGCGATAGTTTGATAACCGAGCAGTAAATCCTCAAAGACAAAATTTCCTGAAAAATACGGGGTGCGATCGGAACTGAATTCGATGCGAGCTTCCATCTCTCCGCTCAAATTCCCGGAAATACGAACTGACTTCCGATCATAACTCTCCGATGATGGCAGGTAGGCCAAAAGCGGTTCCAGCGACACGTCGGTGGTGTGGACTTTTGCAAAGATAGAGATCGGGTTGATAAAATTCCGAATCGTCGCGGAAAGATCAAACGGTATTCCGTTTAATGTCAGACGTGTTTTGGAAAATACCAGATCGGTATGGACAAAATCAACTTCGGAGTTATAAGAAAGTTCGACATTAAATGGTAGATTTTCCGGAATGAATTCGGCCTTGATCGAGGGGATTTTCAGCTTCCCGATTGATCGCCCGGAAAGACCGTCACTATCAAGGATCAGCCTTGTTTCCAGACTAAAATTGTTTACCACAAATTCTGACCCGGCTGAATCATCGACATAAATAAGATCACCATGATTGATCTCGGCCCAATCAAAAGCGAACGGCGAAAAAGCGGCCTCTTCAGTTGTGATCGTTTCTTTTCCTGCAACCACGCCTCCATCGTCCGCACCGCCCGCTTTGGGGAGATGGGATGCGGCGTTACCCAACTTGACTTCGAAGTCATAGTTCAGATCCCCATTGCGGTTCTTGTGAAGTCGGATGACCGGATGTTCCAGAGAAATTTGAGAGAAGACAAATTGCTTTTTCAATAGTGGAAGAATTTTCAGACCACAATTCAATTTATCAATCGAGATAAATGTTCCACCGGGGAAATTCTCAGGATTATATATTCTCAAGCCCTTCAGTTCCAGCTCCGGGCCAGAGATTATCGAAAATGAAACATCGTCCAACTCGACTGTCCGACCCAAAGCTTCTTCGGCCTGCCTGACAATCTCGGAGCGAACCCGCTCTGCAGGAAAGAAAAAATTGGTGGCGATATACCCGACAACCCCAATAACGATGACCGCAATAATCAGACGAGAAAAACAGCCTGATGAGGTTGCCTCAGCTTTGGCCTTACTACCTGAGTTTGAGTTACTTTCTTTTGATGGCATAATCTGTCTTATAGCTCCAGGAAACTGTCCGGTTTGAGGATGGTCACTTCAGCAGAATGGTCCGCAAGCTTGGCTTTGAACTCTTCCGG
>JAUUYJ010000390.1 GCA_030588275.1 Candidatus Zixiibacteriota bacterium
ATAAGCGTTGCCGCTGATCCCAATCCATCGGGCCGTAAAATCTCCGATCCAGCCAGACCACCCGCACCCGCACCAGCTGCCGCCCAGATCGTGGCGAAATGCTGAATATCGGCATAATAATCCTGTCCGGGATCAATGTTAATTTTCTGCCGCAACGTATCGCCGGTCTGATCAAAAATTGTCTGCAATAAATGAATCCCGATCGGAATCGAATCGAACCGGGCCGTTCCGTTAGCCGACGGATGGACTATTTTGGTTCTGATGCCGCCGACTCCGTCCGGGTATGATAACACCAGACGGACCGAGTCAGAATTGTCCGGGCCGGGTGGTACAAAATTGAGATCGGTCACTGTTAGATTCAGCCGGTTGTAAAGCAAATTTGATGTATTGGCAGATATCTGGCGTGTGATCGGATCAATTCCGCCAGTAGCTTGAAAGGTTATTCCACCGGGGGGGGAATAACCTTTGCCCCAGGCATCAAGCTTAAATTCATTGTCGGCTCCCAAAGCGGATATGAAGCGGTCCCGCATATACGGTCCATCCCAGGTTGTGTACCCACCCGGATTGATGGTCAGATCGTCCCAGGATGTGGGAAGCGCCCCGACATCACCGAGATACCCATAATCAATCCGTTTGCCCGCCGAAACCAGCACCTGGTTTCCCACCATAGCATAGGTAAGTTGATCCATCTCCAGCTTCGTCTCTTCGGTCTTGGCAACATCATCAACCTGTCCAAGATTTTTCATGGAGACCGCCGCCAAAACCGAAATGATGACCAAAACAAGAACCATCTCAATCAGCGTGTATCCTGCCTGTTGTCTGTAAGATTTTTTATCCATAATTATCCGATAAAGCCGGTTACTCGGTAATATCGGCAGTTTGGACGGTTTGGTTTATGCTTCGGAAAAGGAGAGAGCTAATAAATGAATAACTATTCTCTGGCGCAGGTTACATCGCCACCGATTCTTCGTACCGGGCCACCTCTTTGGAAAATTTTTCCAGCCCGACCTGCAACTCCTGAAGTGGCTTCCCGACGGTTGCCATTTCCTCATTTGACATCGAATTAATAATCTGCAAAGCCAGCCGTTTGACTTCGACCGCTCCTATTTTGGAGGCTGAATGCTCCAAAGCGCGGGCCGCCAGCTTCAAATCTTCCGGTTTTTGCATCTGTACTGCCAGCTTCATCTGAGACATATATTCATCAGCCTCTTCATCAAACACTTCCAGCAGTTCCAGCAATAAATCCATATCATCGTTGGCCAATTTTAAAGCTGTCTGGCGGTCAAATCCGACAGTTACGATCTCATCATTTTGCGAGATATCGGAGCCGGTCCGGTTTTGTGGGCCAAACTGGTCAATCAACAACCTGATCTGATCGCACAACGGACCATATCCATCGCTGATATTAATTACTCGATCAGCCATCCGGCCTTCCTCCGTGGCTTCAGACTTTTCGCCAATATTTCCACTTTCTGGTGAGAGTATCGTTATTATCGGGAGGTGGTGCCCTGTAAAATTTTCCGCCAATCGGATTTTTTGAATGAATCTGTCCGGATCGATTAGATTGGGGTGAAGGTCGATCAATAATCCG
>JAUUYJ010000237.1 GCA_030588275.1 Candidatus Zixiibacteriota bacterium
ACCTATCACTTTTCTATGCTTCAGAGCTTCTCAAGTGACTCAGTACCGCCGTTTCAATCTGACTCAAATCAACCTCGGTATCCTTGCAAGGACCGCAGGGTCGAATATTGGGAAACCCGATCACCGGGATATGAGGGTTGACATCAATAAACCCCAATAGGAGGTCCCGCTCGCAAGCGACAGCAATAATCAACCCCGGCCTGATTTCCCTAATTTTACGACGCGCCTCTCCGCCACCACCAGCGGTGGTCAGCTTGATCCCATGTCGATCCCGAATCTGTCGCATCTTCTGATTCATCTCTTTGCTCAAACAGCGCGGGAGCATGATCAAAAGCCGCTCCGGTTTCACGCGATGCGGATCGGTACTCAAAAACAGATTATGCAATTTTAGAAAAGAATTAACCAAACGGTCGCGCGAGACACCAAACAGCTTCCCGATATATATCGTAATCGCCAAGAGCCAGTTGACCAACTTGGGTATCAAAATTAATCCGGAAATAAAAGGCCGCTTGGTCAAAGCACCCCAAAGAAAAAGCAACAACCAGGAGATTAAAATCCCGGCCAAAATCATATAAAAATAGTTAAAAATCGGACCAAGATAATGGCCCATCTGATTCAGGCGCGGATAAATCGACCAGCCAAACAGAGCCGTAATTCCCAGAATGAAAAAAATTGCCCCGACGGCAACTCCGATAAATACCCGACCATCAGTTTCAGCCGAAATCTCAACCGTTCCATCCCAGTCGGACCATTCGTCCCCAAGCTTACGATCAACTTTTTGCTCTGATTTCATCTTTTCAGCATCGGCCATGATAATACAATATACGAATCAGAAGTTCCCGCCGCAAAATAATTTGTCAGATTAGTCTTTTATTGAGGACAACAATTCAGACCGGCACCGTCCTTGAAAATCAGATTAATCAACATAATTGCATCCTCCAGACCGGTCGCCCCATCGCAATTGACATCGGCGCGATACAAAACGGGTGGTGGCGGACCATTGTCAAAGAGAAATCGTATGAGATAAAAAATATCCCCAACATTCATACCGCCATTGGAATCGATATCCCCACAACTAAAGTCAGCCCCAAGGTTGGTCAAAACTTTTTTCAGAAGGTCAATATTGGCTGGCTCAGTCATAAGGGATAAGGGGAAATTCAAAACACAAATATTGAGGCTGTCGGAGATATACTCGATTCCGTTGACCTGATTATGAAATCCGCTGTCCGGGTTAAGAGCATTATAACGATATAAAATATCCGCCTCATCGCGCGGATACAGGTGCCCAACGCGTGGAATATAACCGATGAGATTTACCGGACCGCTCATATCCATCTTGGAGGAGTCGGTCACCAATTCCGGATAACCGCTTTTCTCAGGCAAACATCCGATCAAATCGCCGTGTGCCGATCCATTGAAAAATCCTAACCAATTGGTGCTGGAGCTGTCAAGAAGTAAGATATCATAGAAAAAGTCCCCCGGTGTATAATAGCTTATAACAGATCGGGACGGGCTTGGAGAAGAGGTCACGACATTCGATAGTAGAAACAGACCGGCACCACCCGATTCAAGATAATATCGTATCGAATCAATAATGTAAGGTGACAGGAATTCACTTTCCTTCTGAGTATCAAAAATAACAAGTGAATAGTTGGCCAATTCCATAAACGAAATATCTGTTTGCTCAATATCAAGAGATTCAACCGGGTAATACGGCTCTATCATAGATTTCATACGTGTGCTGTACCGCTTTTCGTATGGGCCGGTTGAGACCGTAAAATCGTGGTTGAGATCGTAATATAAAATCCCCCGATCCATTATCATCGGAGTTGCCGTGACAACCGGGGTTAACTCCGACTCCAAGTCGAGCAGATTACGAGCCGAGATAGCATAACTGTAACGTATCCCGGAAGAGCTTAGGTGATCGTCATAACTCAATGATACGGTAGAATCATATAGCTCAAGTGGCTCCTCCCAAATCCCACGGTAGATTAAATATACAACCAGGCTGGTATCGCTAAATGGCCTCCAGTTGAGGTTAACAATCCCCTCATCAAAATCAATCGTCAAATCCTCTGGCGCATGCGGACGACCGGGAAATACGCTAATAGGAAAAGAAAGAGCCGACTCCCGACCCTGATCATCCTCAAGGGAAACCGCCAGAAAATACTCATGCCCCGGATTCATTACCGACAGCGTGCAGATGGTATCGGTCAGAATATTGGGGAAGGCATGCCGCCAAAGGTCATCATAAACGGTATCTTTGATATTCAGATGGTAACCGACAAGGCGTGGATGCTGGCTCGGATTCCAGGTAGCGATTACAAAAGAATCATCATATTCCAAAATCTCCAACCCCACCGGAGCCCCCGGAGAAGGTAAAATCATTCCGGACTGATAAACCAAATCGGCCCGTCGATGAGCGTCGATCATGTGGGAGAAATCGAGATGTTCCTGAAAGACCAAAGGAGAATCGGCCTGAAAATATTCTACGTAATCATCTGGGTTAACATGAAAATTATCGGTCCCTGCGATCGCAATGGCAAAGTTAAAACTATCCCCCGGTTGCAGATTAAATGGACCAAACGAATATTGGAACCTGGTATCTTTGTAAAACTCATTGTAACTTTCTTCAGAAGGTAGCCAGCCATCGGTCGAATCATGAATATCCATCTCAATCGAATTGTAATCAATCTCCGGGTGTGCAAGCATGTAGTAGGCATCCTTATTCATCTGGGGCCGGCCCAAGGAACTATCGACAAACCAATAAAACGGAAATTCTTCGCTCCCCAATTGCCGAGGGCCAAAATCAGCTCGCCACCAATTAAAATTAACTATCGGATCAGGTAGGTCGCTGTCAATCAGGCTTACCGAATATACACCCTTAATTGATTCCGAATTCCAGGAAGTGTCAGGCGTAGGATCGCCATCAATATCATAACTGTAGGCAATCTGTGCCCGACTTCCGGGGTCGTTAGCTATTAATAAAGTATCCAAAAACCCGGAAGCATCATCGCTGTAGCCATTAGCATAATCACCATTTATATCGTAAATATCACAATCAAAATAGAGCCCGACAAAACCATCGGTTATTACATTATTGCCGATATTTTCGACAAGGTATTCGATAATGACAAAATCATCATAAAGACTGTCCCACCAAGCATAGCTGGTTTGTGTAATTTTTAATCCCAAAGGAGTGTGAACGGTGTCGTACGGTCCAACATTCCCGGTAATCGACAGGTCGGTGATTGTATCGTAATAGATCGCCCGGAATTCATCATCCGCAAATGAAGCAGTCCGGATAACCCCACCACTATCCGGATACTCAGGAAAGATTTCAGAACTATAAAAACTATTAGTAAAGAAAACTCCTTGCGAAACAAGAGAGTCACCATTTACCACCCCTCCAAAAGATATCCCGCCCGAATATAAATATTGGGTGCTTGATGGAAGCGGAAATGATACCGGCCCAATTCGATCTCCAGTTTCAGGATCGTAAGCGGATCCAGAGGCAATATATCTGGAGGGAAACAGACCAGAACCGATCGGCATATATATATTACCGGCATTATGCAAACCAATATGGCGGAGCCGGTCGGCCGGATACGCATCACTCTCTTGACCATCAGTCACAGAAAGGTCGTAATTTCCCCTCTCCCCCTTCTGCGCCACAAGCGAGACCGCGCACAGAAGGAGCGTTAAAACCATGAGAGGCATGATGCCACTTTTGAAATTATCTCGCATCGCCATATTCATCTCCCGCAACAACTCGGTGCCGCTCCGCGACCGGAATAATAATTTATCAATATCAATAGATCGGCCAGATCATACACCGTATCACAATTGACATCTCCGTTATAAAATAATCCGGCAGGCGGGCTACCCTCCCGATACAAATAATGAACGTACGAAACGAGGTCACCGACGTTGAACTTGAAATCCAGATTGATGTCGCCGCAAATATATAGTTCATCAAGATCAACCACCGCCGCACGCAACAGGTCCGCCGCCTCTGGCATTCGCATCATCGAGAGAGGGAAGTTAAACAGGTAAAAATTGTAATCCCCATCTCCTCCCCGATAGCAAACAGCGTTAATCTGGTTGTGCGAGGCTCCGCTCTGGTTAAATGACTCATACAAGTAAACCGGTTCGACCTCTGCCTGTGGCCAGAGATGGCCACAGTACGGCAGGCCGGTCGGGACTCCAAACCCAAAACTGTTCGCCTGAACGC
>JAUUYJ010000079.1 GCA_030588275.1 Candidatus Zixiibacteriota bacterium
ACCGCCAAGACAGGCGGAGTCGTCTGTGTTGCCTTTTCGGCGGGAGTCAATAATTTCAAAGACAGGTAGCCACCAGCAACGATGATTATTACGGCAGCAACCCACCATGCACTTCGATTCTTCTTTGAGATTGCCGCTTCAATATCCAGACGTTTCAGGTCGGCTAACATGTCGTCGGCATGCTGGTAGCGCAGTGACGGATCCTTGAAAAGTGCTTTGTCGATTATCTGTTGTAACTCCCCTGTCGTTCCTGATTTAAATCGAGCCACAGGTTCCGGCTTGGTGTCGGTGATGGAATGTGCCACAGCCATATCGGTGTCGCCGGTAAACGGTTTTTGACCAGCCAGCATTTCGTACAGAATAACTCCTATCGAAAATAGGTCAGCCCTGTGATCAACCTTTTTCCCCTCAATTTGCTCGGGTGCCATATATCCGACGGTTCCGAGAGTCGATCCGGTTTTGGTTAGCTTATCTTCCCCGGCGACCATCGCCAATCCAAAATCAAGCAACCGAGGACGACCTTTAAGATCGATAATGATATTGCCTGGCTTGATATCGCGATGGGTTATCCCGGCACTATGGGCTTCCTGAAGTCCTTCACATATCTGCATCGTCAGAGAAACTGATTCAGAAGTGGTAAGCTTCCCTTTTTTAATTGTTTCTCTCAGGGAATCCCCTTCAATATGAGCCATCGCGAAATAAGGACGGCCTTGAAATTCAGCAACTTCGTGCACCGGGACGATATTGGGGTGGTCCAGCTTGGCTGAGGCTTGAGCTTCCCTGGTGAATCGGGTGCGCAAATCGGCTTCTGAAGCTAAATGAACCGGCATAAACTTCAAGGCGACCTGGCGCTTGAGCTTTTGGTCCTCAGCCAGATACACTTCACCCATACCGCCAGCGCCTATCTTCTTTGAGATCTTATAATGGTCAACCATTACTCCCGGTGTTAGCGCAACATACGAGCGAGTAGGTTCGTTTGAATCTTCAGGCATCATTTGCTGTACCTTTCCAAAACGGCAATAAAGCGAGGATACTCCATTAGTGGTGCATATATCGGGTCAGCTTTCAAATATTCTGCTGAACACCAGGAGGGAACCGATAAAACAATCTCCAACTCATCGATTGCTTTTTCATACTCACCAATGATGGTATATATCGTGGCCATGACCATGACCGCATCCGGTCCTCACCAATGGCAGTCATCTATCGATGTCAACTCCTTTGCTTTTTGCCCACAGACAATCGCCGAATCAGCCATTCCCATTAGGGCATATGTTAAACCAAGCTCAGCGAAGGTATGAAACTCATAATCATCCTGATCGATAATATCTTTTAAAATTATTCGCGATGAATCATAATAGATGAGAGCCGAATCATGGTGCCCGGTCAGATCGTATATTTGGGCAATATTCAGATGTATCATGTGCGGTGATCTGTGAGTGATTACACTATGAGCATTTCCGAGGCGACGAACATTGACAATTGCTTCCTGAGGATCAATTCTATCGATTATAAATCGCCATAGACCAAGCGCCGTAGATGAGGCCAGCTCATAGGTTGATATCTCTGCCAAACCAACGTCGTCAGATAATCTCTCAAATGAATGTTCATCGTAATCCAATGTGCCATGATTTAAAAGGTTTAGAGATAATTTGATATAGGCGGCATCGGTATTATTCGGATCCAAAACCAACGCCCGATCGATATACTTATCGGCCTCTTCATAGTCACGAGTCATACCGAGACAGTTGGCGAGGTAAAAATACCTGCGATCGGTCAGCGGGTCGATCCGAATCGCCTCTTCAAAGAGTGAGTGAGCTTCCTGCCACTTACCCTGACGCATCTTTACTATCCCAATAGCCTGGGAAAGATCAGCATTACTGGATATTTCAGATTTGGCAACATTGAAAGATGCCAACGCTTTGTCATAATCTCTTCCAATATAATTGTGGTAGGTTCCCATTGCAATTTGTACCGTAGGTAAATGAGGTTCAAGAGCAATGGCCTTCTGGGCCGCCTTTAAAGCTTCGCTTTTATGATGCTTCGAGTCCACGGTTGTGAAGTGAAAATAAAAGGTGGAATGGTTAATAGATTTTTGAGCCCAGGCCAAAGCGAAATTCGAATCTAATGCGATGGCCGAGTCAAACATCACTAACGATTCATAAAAGTCGGACATCCTAAAGGAATGGCTGGAAATCTCAAGACCACGCAGATAGAAATTATATGCCGCCATGTTAGTTGTGGGAGCGTAATCGGGTGCATCTTTCTCATTGTGTACAAGCGTCAATCCTAATGCCAGCACAATTTGGTCAGCTATCTTTGATTGAACGGCGAATATGTGCACCAACTGTTGTTGATAATTATCGGACCACATCAGATAATTATCGCTGGTTTTGGTCAATCTTGGAATAATCCGAATTAGATCAACCTCTCCGGATTTATCCCAACGAATCGTTGCCTCAAGAATATAGTCGGCACCCGTTTCCTGCCCGATCTGCTCGATGCTCTTGTCGCTTTCTTTATACCTGTCAGCGGTTCTGGGGGCGATAACATTCAGCTCCTTAACCGTTAAAAGACGCGAACAAATTTCTTCCCTGATGCCGTCGGCAAAATAATCATCATCTTCGGCTCCAAGGTTTTCGAATGGAAGCACGATAACAACCGGCAGGTCAACCGGGGTTTGCTTATGGGAGTCCTTCAGAACGTTTGAGAGGAGATACCCCCCGGCAAATATAATAATTGCGACGGCGGCCCAGAGTGCGGTTCGGCTCTTTTTAGGAGTGAGTGATTCAATATCCAGACGTTTCAGATCGGCCAACATATCCCCGGCGTGCTGGTATCGATGCGATGGCTTTTTAGCCAATGCTTTATTTATTATTTGCTGTAATTCACCAGTTGTACCTGACTTAAATCGTGCCACCGGTTCGGGAGTGATATCGGTGATCGCTTTGACTATTGCCGCATCGTTATCGCCGGTAAAGGGACGACGACCGGAAATCATTTCATACAGAATCACACCGACGGAGAAGAGATCGGCTCGTTTATCAACTTTATTACTGATGATCTGCTCTGGTGCCATATAGCCAACGGTTCCAAGAGTCGATCCGGTTTTGGTCAGTTTATCTTCTCCAGCCACCATCGCCAAACCGAAATCAAGCAACCGAGGACGACCCTTATTATCAATTATGATATTACTCGGCTTGATATCGCGATGGGTAATTCCAGCGTTGTGTGCTTCCTGAAGTCCTTCACATATCTGTATCGTCAGATCGACAGCCCCTGAGAGAGTAATTTTCCCCTCTTTTATTACATCTCGGAGTGAGTGTCCTTCAATATGGGCCATCGCAAAAAATGGCCTGCCCTGGAACTCTCCAACCTCATATACCGGGACAATATTGGGGTGGTCCAGTTTGGCGGAGGCTTGAGCTTCCCGTGTGAAGCGGGTTCGCAAATCATCATCGGAAGCCAGGTGAGTTGGCATAAACTTGAGAGCCACGCGACGATTGAGCTTAGCATCATCAGCCAGATACACTTCGCCCATCCCACCGGCACCGATCTTTTTGATAATGCTGTACTGTTGGACCTTTACCCCTTGAGTCAGGGCTACATAGGAACGAGTGTTGTCGTCACTGCCATCGGTCATTATTCCACATCCTGTCTTTCTGAATTGACATATTTATGGTGGATCAAATCTGCGACAAGTTGTTGAATTGTGGTTTCTTTCTGAGCCGCATTGATTTTGAGGCGTTTGTGTGTTTCGATATCAAGTCTGATATGAATCATCCGGTCTCTTGGAGATTTTTGGCTGTTTTTGCTCATCTACAAAATCTCTACCAGTCTATAAATAGCTTGTTTATTAGATATAAATATAACACTCGTCGTAAACAGAGACAAGTAAAAACAGATAAAATAGGCCTAAGAGGCCATGTATTATTCGAGATATTGTAGAAACCGACCCATCAGACAGAACCGGTTGTAATTCATGAGATTGGGGGTGCCTCGTGGTTATCGAGGCACCCTAAAGTTTGAGTCTTTGCCTATCGCCCTGCCGCATCACGGAGGCTGTCATAGTGGCGGATATCCTCTTCCGGGAGCGGTTGCGGTTCAAATGTTGGTCGAGTAGAATCTCTGGGCAACAGATCACGAAAATCTGGCGGCAAGCAAAACATCGGATGATAATTAAATTGAGCCGTCGTCCGAAGGGTGCTGTCCGGATTATAAATATTGTTGCCAACCATCGTACCGTTGGAAACTCTCCAGGTGTCACCATTGAGGCCAAACAGCACAACCGGATAGACCGCTTTTTCCACTCCATCATCACCAAACACCGTTGGCCGTTTAAAAACCATCCGGCGCCAACGATCCTTTATCGAGTCCTGAACAATTGGCAATCCGGCAACTTCCGGCCAACTTGTCCCCCAAAGAGATACCCGGGCCGAATCGAGAGGTTTATTATGGCTCTTTAGGTATTCAGACACGATTTGAAAAGTGGTCGAATCCCTCAACTCAACAAACTGCTCAACCTTACCTTTCATGCCAATCGCTTTGAGCTTGAGATACTCCCGCACAACCACGATTTGCTCCTCCGATAGCTCGCTAACTTTGATCCCCGGTTCGCTATCGCCGCATCCTGATAGAATTGGCAAACAGATCAAGCTAAGAAGCATTATCGATTTTAAAATCATCACAAATTCCAATCTCTTGTATGCCCCGCATATTGGGGTCATTGCGGTCCCACTAACGATATTTTATTATTTTCGGTTTGACCCGACGCTTCTTCAGCTACTTTTGTAAATTCTTTTTGATCTCTGAAATACGGGCCAGGTGATGATCGTCATGCTCGGCGGTAAACATCGCCAGCTCAACCGAAAGATTCGTCGAAAAAACCCTATTTATCCAAACCGGTTTTTTTATCATATTAAAATCTATACGTTAGCACCGTTTTAACTTCGTCATCAAAACTCAGATCAAGCGACAGTTCATCCGGTCGTGCCACTCGGTCAGGGAAACGGGCTAGATGTGCATCAACGTAAGCATCAAACATCGACAAAAAAACGGTTAGCGCCAAGAGCCAGTACTGCGTGTTCCGTTCATTACGATACGAAGAGTAATTTGCAAAGTAGGTGCTGGTCATCCCGGCCAACAGGGGATCGTCGGACGCCTTGGCTTCCTGCCATTTCTCTTTCCAGTCCGAAGCCTGGTTTCCTTTATTTATCCCTTTCTGTATCAAATACGTTTCCAATCCCAGAATCAACGCCGCTTTGAAATATTTCCGATTGGAAAATTGTCCCCAACCCGGAACAACAACTGATTTGAATAATGCCTTTGTTGGGGAGGAGGAAGCAAGCATAGGGGAAAAGGCAGAATCAAGGCCAAGCGAATCATCCGGGCTAACCTGTTTTTGGGCGAATGCGTTAATCAGGATTGAGTCGGCCCCCGGTTGATATAACATCGGTTGAAGATTGATTGGAGCCGGAGAGATACTGTCGGAATTTAAAGTTGAATCGGCTCCTATGACCATCTTGTCTGAATTTATGGAACTTAAACTATCGGCAGATTCATCTTGATCGGGACTAATAATTTTGAGGCTGTCGGCCTGAAGATTATCAGGCATCTGTCCCTCAGATATCGTCACCGTCCCGATGACAAGAATAAGGATTACTCCCCAATAGGTCAGTTTACTTTTTCTCAGGGGCATGTGAAAAGACCCTCAAAGCTCGATGATGAACCTCGACCACAATTTTATCTCCTGCAAACCGGATCGGATCTCCATCAATCAACCAGTCCCGACCGACCGCCGGACCGATCGTCAAGGTCATCCCTCGAATCATTTGCATCCCATCGGAATACTGATACTTGTTTTTCTTAAGATCACGGATATAATGAGAAATGTTTTTGCCAACATCCTCCCGATCATAAATAACAACCAATCGTCCATCGTCTGGAATCGACACCGGAGCAAAACGCAACCCCATCAAGCTCGGCAAAAGATGTATATTAAACAACTGGGGTTGGGCCTCAAGCGTAAAACCATCCATCTTCAATTTCATCTTTTTCGGTTTCACTTCAGGAATCGACCCGGAACTCAATTTGGTCCACGACATTGCCAGCCGGGGCGGCATTTTGTCACCCAAACGATTAAGCATATTCGGCACTAATCCGGTTATCAGATTTCCCAGGAAAAATCGTCCATTGGCTGAGGCGGCATCAATTCTGGTTTGATATTCAGAACGGATCAGATCCAGCGCCAAATCACAATCGGTATTACCGTACAATGATTGGTAGATATTGTTGTATTTTCCGGTCGGAATAATCCCCAGAAGACCTTTGCCACGAGCCACTCGTGAACCGGCCAGACGGACCGAACCATCCCCGCCCATAATAATCAAAGCAAATGGACGAGTCCGAATTGCTGTCGAAACAGCCGAACCAAAAGCATCCCAACTATCGGTTTGAGTAATCTCTGCTTCAAACCCGGAACTGGCAATCCGACGTTTCAATTTTTGCGCTAATTTAATTTGCGTATCAACACTGTACCCTTCGGCCAGCTCGTTGATAACGATTTGGTATGCCCGCTTTTTACGTACCGCCGATTTCAAACTTCGTGGTCTTCGGGCCAGCCGAGCCGGCGATGATGATGCAGATGATGCCGGCGTACTCTTCTTGCGGGCCGGGCGGGCCGGGCGAGATCGACCGCCTGAAGATGCCGGGCTAGCCGGGCGACTGGGACGCGTAGATGCCTGAGTGTCAGATTGCTTGCGCGAAGTAGTCGGTCGCCGACGTCGGGGTGATCTCCCTTTTGTTGATCCGCTTTTGTTCTCTTTATCGTTTTCCACAATTCCTCAATTCGTTATACGCCACATCCGACAAATCTATCCAGTATCTTGGCTGAAAAAAATAGCCAAGCTCACAAAATAATTCATTACCGCGGTCGATAATATAGTATATATAATGCTCAGCTTGCAAACTAATTGCTGTGGGCCAACTAATATTTTAGATAGAGACCGTTTTTAAATGACACAAGCGGAAAATTCCAATTCAGGTAACAAATCACTTGTTGGGCTGGCGATTGCCCTCGGTCTGATTATTTTAATCTACTGGCCGGTGTTAACTGGCCTCGTTACTGAGTGGTACAACGACGACAATTACTCGCACGGATTCTTGATCCCGCTTGTATCCGGATTTTTCATCTGGAAAAAACGGGCCGAGCTGAAGCAGATGATTGAGCCAACCGGGGCTACTATAGGCCTGACTCTGATAATCGGTGGAATGGCAGTTTTTGTGATGGCCAATGCCGCCGCAGAATATTTCACCCTGAGGCTCTCCCTCATCGCGACTCTATATGGTTTGATCTGGTATCTACTCGGTCGCCGCGTCGCTTTGGCGATCTGGTTTGAAATCTTTTTCCTACTGTTTATGATCCCCCTCCCATATGTAATTTATTATGCCGCCACCTTCCCGATGCAACTGTTTGCCACCAAGGTCACGGTCAAAATCTTAAATATTATCGGCATGTCGGCCGTCCGACAGGGGAACATCATCCATCTCCCCGGATATTCGCTCGAAGTTGCCGAAGCTTGTAGTGGATTAAGATCCTTAATCTCCCTCTTGGCGCTGGGAGCATTGTACGCCCGGATGACACAAACCGGACTACCGCGCCAACTACTCCTGTTTGCCTCAACCGTTCCAATCGCTATCGCGGCCAATATTTTCCGTATTCTGTTTACCGCCGTCGGCGCTTATACGATCTCTCGTGACCTGGCTGAGGATTTTCTCCATGAGCTGTCCGGGATGATGGTCTTTATCGTCTCCTTCATTATGCTCTTTATTTGGGGTGCAATTATAAAAGTCAGAAAGCCCAAAGAAGGGAGCCCGGCATGATCAAGGCTAATTATAAGACGATTATCGCGCTGGTAATAATTTTGCTTCTGGGGGGATTTGGTTCATACCTTCGCTCCCATCAAACGCCACCCGATCGCCCGGCCGATTTTTCCCTGATTCCTCTCGAAACCGATAAATATTTTGGGACTGAACATCGCTTTGAAGAGTTTGCTTACGAAGTCTTGAAGGCGGACACTAGCACCCTCAGACAGTATCGGGATAACGATGGCAACTCCTTTTGGCTCTTTATGGCTTACTTTTCCAGCCAGAAGTACGGTGCTCAGATACATTCTCCCAAACATTGTCTCCCCGGTGGTGGCTTTAAGATCATCAATATCGAGCCGTACAGTATTGATTTGAACAATGGCAACCAGATCGTGGTCAACCGCCTTTTGATCGCCAACGAAAGGCGCAAAGAATTGATGCTCTATTGGTATGAAACTCGTTCTGGAATCATCCCCAAAGAGTTCGGCCTGAAACTTGATCTGATGAAAAACTCCGTCCAACTCCTCCCGACCGACGCCGCCATCTGCCGCATAACGGTTCCTTTGTCACTTAACGACGATTTTGACATCGCCACCGAAAAGGCGCTTGATTTTATCAGAGATATTTATCCATCAATGTCTGACGCATTACCGTTCGCACAAAACTGATTTCCTGCGTATTACCTATTCAAAAAAACACAGGCCAAACAATGAAACTACGGCGGAGTTGAGATTTCCGCTTTGGGGGTATCGAATGTCTGCAGTAAAAACAGTCTCTCTTTACAGCCTTCATACCAGCCACATCATGCAGGAAAAAGTAATTGCCAACCTGAAAAAGAAAACCGACCGGACTTTGAAACAATGGACCGAGCTGGCCCAAAAATCAAGACTGACATCCAAAAAAGAGATCGCCGACTGGATCAAGGAAAATTATGAATTGGGTGGAACCACCGCATCCATCATCGCCGCTTACGCCGTCGGGGAAGACCCCTTGAATGATTATGACCCGGAAGCGTTGGTAACGGCTCAGTATCAGAAGGATAAGATGGCTCTGTATCCGATTTATGATAAACTGCTCAAGCTTGGCCTGTCTCTTGGAGATGATGTCAGCGCCTCTCCGTGCAAAACGTTTGTGCCGCTCTCGCGGCGATATGTCTTTGCCCAGTTAAAACCGACCACCAAAACCCGCATTGATCTGGGGTTGGCATTGGGCCGCATTGATACGGTTCAACGGTTGATCCTCACCGGTGGACTTGAGAAGAAAGACCGCATCACGCACCGCATTGCGGTAACAAAAGTTGAAGAAATTGACGCCGAACTGATCCGCTGGTTCAAAAAAGCGTATGATCTATCTGGCTGAAAAGATTAGAGTATTGGGGCTGAGAGTAAAATATTATAATTATGCAGTGGATCAATATGAGGCTTGAATCATATCAATTGACAGATCCATGCCTCATCAAATAAATAAGTACTGATTACCGGTTTAATCGTTACAACAATCTAAATATCCTCCCTTGAAGACAAAATTGATTACCGATACCGCGTCACCAACATTTATAAAACCATCACAG
>JAUUYJ010000355.1 GCA_030588275.1 Candidatus Zixiibacteriota bacterium
TCAGTCAGAGTACTTTCCATCGATGCCGAGGGGATTTTGTACGCTTCCACTATTGATGTTTTTATTACAAACGCCAGGACCAACGCGATGATTAATGATTTCGCATATTCATAGACATCTGAGGATGGTTTATTTTCGGCCAATTTGATCCCTTTGCTAAATTCTGTTTATAATGTCTGCCAATATAAAGATAAGGCTCCGTTCCTCAAAGAAAAAATCGGACGAAAACAGAGCTCGTAAATACCTTAGTCAACCGTGTTAAAAAATCGATCCCACCTGATCCGTCCAAAAAACTGACCAAAATCGCGGAAGGCTGATCTGGGGTAGCTGGTCAAATCGGCTGGATCGTAGGTGATGGCTCCCTCATCCGGCTCAAGCGACCAGTTGACAAGTACAACCTTGCCACCCAATAATTCCATTGGAACCGTCCCCCAAAAGCGGGAATCATAACTGTTATCGCGGTTATCTCCCATCGCGAAGAGGTGCCCCGGTTCAACCGTAAACGGTCCAAAATTATCCCGCCCGTTGATTATTCGTACCTGATCGGTAAACTTGGAATGAGCCGGGTTTTCATACGGTTGGCCGTCAACATACAGAACCTTATTTTTTATCTCAACCGTCTGCCCCGCGACCGCCACGCACCGCTTGACGTATTCGGTCTTCTTGTCAACCGGCCAGGTAAAGGTAATAATGTCTCCCTGCTCAGGTGACCTGATACCCGGCAAACGCATATCGGTAAACGGAATCCTCGCACCATAAATAATTTTGTTGGACAGGATAAAATCACCCACTAAAAGTGAATTCTCCATCGACCCGGAAGGGATGCGGTAAACCTCGGCGACTGTTCCTTTGGCAATCAAAGCAAAGGCGACTGTCCATAAAATCATCTTTGCATATTCGTAAATTGAGGCCAGCAGGTTTTTATTAATATATTTTGCCATCAGATCATCCAGTTATAAGACGAGCAATATCGTTATAGGTTACAATCAAAATGATACCCAACAACAGCACCAACCCAATCTGCTGGGCCATCATTCGTTGATTCATCGAAAGAGCCGACCCTTTCAATTTTTCAATGGCCAGAAAAACCAAATGCCCACCATCCAGAACCGGGATTGGTAAAACGTTCAAGACCCCAAGATTTATCGAAAGCAGGGCCATAAACAAAAGCAGATCGGCAAAGCCGTCCCGCGCCACCTGTCCGGCCCACTGGGCAATAAGAACCGGTCCGCCAATATCCTTAGCCGATTCCTTTAATGAAAATATACGACCCAGAAAATAGACCACTTCCCGAACAAACTCAACCGAACGAGTCATGCCACGCCCGGAGGCGGCAAAAAACCCATACTTCTGATACGATTTGCCGGCCCGAACTCCAATGATGCCATAACTCTTCGTCACACCATTAATTTCATATTCCTCAATCACCGGAGTCATGTTGAATGATAGCGGTTGCTCCTCCCGCATAACATCAATCGTAATCGGCTGACCCTCTTCTCGCGATATCATAATCGCCATATGAGCAAAAGCAGACAGCCCATACCCATCAGCCGTTTGCAATTGATCCCCATCAATAAGACCTAATTGACCTCGGATATTTTCTGCGGATGTCACCGATCCGGACATCGCTTCACCATCCCGCTCCCATGTGACATCAAATGATTTGTTCAAGGCCGATTCAATCACAACCTGATAATCATCATTTTTTAAGATTGGACTTCCGTTAATACTCTTGACATCGCCGGATGATTCAATTCCGGTACTCATTAAATAATCTTCAGACAGAACCGTATCGGTATGAGTCTTGCCGTCTCTCTCCCAAATAACTACAACCGGTCGCTCAGTTTCAGTATTAACATACTCTTCAAGATGACCCATCAGAGAAATCGTCGTACCATTAAGACCGGTGACAACATCTCCCCGTTTGATGCCAGCCTGTCCCGCTGGAAGTTCATCAGAAATCCGACCAAGCAATGCCTGCTGATTGTCGAGAAACGGTTCACCCTTGAAGAAAAAGACGCCCCATAGAATTACCCAGGCTAACAGAAAATTGGTAAACGGTCCGGCAAAAATAACCGCCGCCCGCGCTCCGACCGATTTCGACATAAATTCATCGTCGGCACCAGTCACTTCCTCATCCGGGTTTTCACCAGCCATCTTGACGAATCCACCCAGAGGAATCAGGCCGATGCAATATTCGGTCTCCCCGACCTTTTTGGATATAATTGTTGGCGGAAATCCAAGGGAAAATTTATCGACTCGA
>JAUUYJ010000236.1 GCA_030588275.1 Candidatus Zixiibacteriota bacterium
CCAAACATTTTCTTTTCCGATGGAACCAGATTAAGTGGTCCGGTCTTAGCCGATTGGTTTAAGGATTTGAAGCTTCGGAGTCGTTCCAATCTGGTTCGCTTTTTCTTTGCACGCCTGCTACCGGATGATCAGAAGGGGATCGAAGTTGTCGATCAGTTCACCATCAAGCTTCGCTTCAACCACCCCTTTCCGCATGTGCCCAGATTTCTGTCCCATCCCGATTTTTCCGTGTACAATTATTATGGTAAAGGGACCGGCCCGTTGATTGCCACAACTTCTGAACCGGGTAAAAAAGTATTTGTCCCGCATCTCAACTATCACGGCCCGGCGGTACAGTTCCAAAGTTTGACGATTCGTTTTTTCAGCCAATCACACAAGATGCGATACGCCTTTGAACAAGGGATAACCGATGGTTACATCGGATTCGGATTCGATTCCGAGCTTGAAGCGAGCTACGACCAACGCACCGAATACCCCTTTGTGGCCGCCCTTGTGTCAGGTATCGGGGCGGATGCTTTCGCTAACGGTCGCTTCCCGACCGCACTACATTACTCTTTTGATTTTAGTCTGGCCCATCTTGTTTTTCCGCGAAGCGATCTCAGTCCGGTACGACGTTGGTATGTTGATTCTGCCCAAGAGAACAATGAGATCGAAGCAAATGGCGACCAAAACTATTACTCGTTTGATCCGAACAAAGGCCGGTCGCTGTTGCGAGGCATTGGAGTTGGCAACAAATCTTTTGTGATTAATTACGATCATCCCCTCCTGTATGAGACCGCTCACTATCTGGCTGACGTCGCCGCCCGTGAAAAGCGGTTTGGCAAGATCGAGCCGTTTGATAGGAGGGCTGGTAACCCCGAGCAAAAGTACGATCTTCGCCTCGCCTTTTTTCCAGCCTCTGATAAATTGATCCCGTTTGCGTTGTATGCCGCAGTCCTGGAACTCAGCGATCAAAATCAATATTTGGCCAATGATATGAAGCTTGATCGTTTGGGGTGGAGTGATGCCTTGCGCGGTTCCGGTCTGGTAAAGATGGAAAATCGTAATAATTTTTTCGCCCGAACCGAAGAAGTGCTGATTGAAGATGGTTGTTTTTTCCCCCTCTTTCGCCCCTTTGTTTACAGCGTTACCGGCTATGCCTTGAGCAACCTTGGCTTTGACCAGTTTGGTTACCCTCAGTTGAGGATGGCTCGAAAGATCAAGAAAAATTCCGACGATGGTGATGCGAGATGACTTTTTCCGGTAAGCTCAGAACGGCTCTGATTCTGGTGGCCATTTTGCCACCGCTGATTCTGACCGGGATAGTTTATCTGGCCGCCGAAAAACAGATCGTTCGGATTGAATCAGATCAGGCATACAAAAAATATGAGCAGTTTTCAAATTTCCTATCTGCTTTTGAAAATGATATTAAGCAACTTCTGACATCAATCGCCAAAAATTCTGACTTTGAAATCACCGAGTTGCGGCTGGCTCAGGGAAAACGGGTCGGCCGCAGTTACCGCCTGCCGATGACCAACCTAAACTTTGTCGAGTATCTGAATAAGTCGGGAACGATACTCCTCTCCGCCAACCGCCCGGCGTTGATCGGGTCGTCCGTTTTGCCTCACCTACTAAGCCAATTTAGAAACGATCAACCGGCCTGTTTCTATCAGTACGAATCTGATTTTCAAGGGGAACATCCGTCGGTCAAAATCGTCATCCCAACCGACAGCGGATACCTTGTTGGGGGCCGATTCTTAGATGATAATTTTCATGCGACGGCGCAGGCGATTGCCAACGCCACCATCAGCTATAGAAAAATCACCCGGAAAGACAGAAACGGTCCGGTCCTTATCGGAACTCCGTACTTGCGAGGTGAACGGTTGGAAATGGTTGTCATCAGTGCTTCTATGGCGGAGTTTGTTGCCATCGCCTTGTTCAATCCGTCCGGACTGGGTGACCTGTTTTCAAATTTCTATCTGGCGGTGATCGCGGTTGGGGCAATGATGTTACTCTTGGCCTTATCAATCGGTATTTATTTTTCATCCCGCACCCGCACAAAAATATTAACACTAACCAACGGTGCCGCCCGGGTTGCCGCCGGAGATTTTTCTCAGCCGGTTATTATCAATGGTGAGGATGAATTTTCTGAGTTGGCCGACTCCTTCAACCGGATGATGAAGGAGCTAACCGAATCGCGCGAGCGCCTGGTTGTTTCGGAAAAAATTGCCGCCTGGCAAGCGGTCGGCCGGAAGTTGGCGCACGAGGTTAAAAATCCGCTGACTCCGATTGCGATTGCAACCGACGATCTGCGCCGAAGCTATCAGGAAAATTTGGCTGAGTTCCCCGCGATCCTCGATACCGCTTGCAAAACCATCAAGGGAGAAGTTGGCCGGTTAACGCGCCTGATCGACCAGTTCGCAGATTTTGCCAAAATGCCACCGGCCCAATTTGTCGATGTAGTTTTAGACGATTTTCTTGGACAGCTGGCCGGTCTTTACCCCGAAGAGATATCGAGCCAAAAAATTATTATCGAGTGCGACTATCCCGGATCGGTTCGCTTTGATCCCGATCAGATGCGTCAACTGTTTCTAAACCTGATCAAAAATAGCTTTGAAGCAACAGCAAGCAATATTCTTATCAAACTGATGGCAGAGCAGACCAATTTGGTAATAACCATAATCGACAATGGCCCCGGATTCCCAACCACGATTCTTGATGATGGCATCATCCCATATTTTTCGACCAAACCGACCGGCTCCGGGTTGGGATTGATGGTCTGCCAGCGCATCATCTTTGACCATGAAGGAACAATGAAACTGTCCAACTCAAAAACCGGAAGGGCACAGGTTACGATAACTCTGCCACAGACAGATGCCTGAAATATTATTGATTGATGACGAAGTTGAAATACGGGCGACCTTATCAGCCGCATTGACCCGACGAGGCTACAAGGTTCAGACGGCGATCAATCTCAAACGAGCTGAGGAAAAAGATTTCAGACGGTTTGATCTGATTCTTTTGGATCTGTTTTTGCCGGATGGTTCCGGCGTTGATCTATTGGAAAAGATAACAGCTCTTGAGAACCACCCTCCGGTCGTCATGATATCGGGGCAGGCCGGAATCGAAACGGCGGTTAAGGCGATTCAGATTGGAGCCTCTGACTTTCTGGAGAAACCACTTGGCCTCGACCGCGTTCTGATTACGATTGAAAATGTTTTGGCGACGACCAAGCTTAAAGAGGAAAATCAAACTCTATCGGAGCGTCTGTATGGCCGGATGATTGGCCGCTCCACCGCTATCAAGAAAATCAAGAAAGAGATTGAGCAAACAGCTGGCCGGTCACAACGGTTTTTGATTTTAGGTGCCAATGGAACCGGCAAAGAATTAGCGGCCCGGATGATTCATGACCGATCGGTATTCAAATCGGGCCGATTTGTCCCGGTCAACTGTGCCGCGTTACCCAAAGAGTTGGTTGAGTCGGAACTGTTTGGGCATCTCAAAGGCTCCTTCACCGGCGCATCGACCGACAAAACCGGTCGCTTTGCCGAGGCGGACCAGGGCACTATCTTTCTGGATGAGATTGGAGATATGTCTTCTGAAACTCAAGCCAAACTGCTTCGCATCATCGAATCGGGAGAATTGCGACCGGTTGGCTCTGATAAAATCAGAAGTGTTGACCTCAATATCATCGCCGCCACCAACCGGGATATTTTGAAAATGGTTTCAGATGGTTCTTTCCGGCAGGACCTCTATTATCGCCTCAATGTGGTGACTCTAAACCTTCCCCCTCTTTCGGAGCGCAAGGGGGACGTGCCGATTCTGTTTAAGCATTTTCTGGCCGAATGCGCCGAAAAATCGGGCCGTTGTCCGGTGGAACTAACCGATGATGCACTTATTTATCTGGCCGATTATGATTACCCCGGCAATGTGCGTGAACTGAAGAACATCGCCGAACGGATCACAATTTACATTGACAAAGAGATCGCCGATCTGGTTGACATCAAACCGTTAATTACCACCTCGCACGAGCGCGACCTCACCTCACTGCGTGATGCGGTCGATCTGTTTGAGGCAGATTATATCAAACGAGCGATTCAGATTTGCGATGGTAATATGTCCGAGGCGGCCCGCTTATTGGGGCTTGAACGATCCCACCTGTACAAAAAAATCAAGAAATTTGAGTAGATAAATCTGGCCGAAAAGGACGGTCAAAAAAACGAAATAGCAAAATTTGCTTGGATTACAAAATCTAAAATCAATTACAAATAAAGCCTGACGGCTA
>JAUUYJ010000120.1 GCA_030588275.1 Candidatus Zixiibacteriota bacterium
CCGAACGGTTGACCTCCTATGGGATGACCCGTGTCGAATTTGGTGAGCCTGCCGATCTGTATATTCTCAATTCCTGCACCGTTACGGCGCGGGCTGATGCCGATTGTCGGAAACTCCTCAGCCGTATCGCACGGGTTAGGTCAGATGCAATTATCGTCGTTACCGGCTGTTATGCCGTCGCCGATGAGAAAACGGTGGCATCATTGACCGGTGTCGATCTTGTCGTTGGCAATGACCGGAAGGATCAACTTCCGCAGATTATTATAGAGAGATTCCCCGAGCTGTTCGAACAATCGCAGATATCAGGTTATATGACAGATGTTGATTCGGGAAACGGCGATTCGAGTGCGGCCATTGCTCTCCCTTCTATTCAGTCCTCATCCTCCCCCTCCCCCTCAACTTTGCCAGAAATTTCAGGATCACCCCTTCGGGCGCGACCGATGGTCAAGATTGGTGATGGTTGTAATCAGAACTGTAGCTATTGCATTATTCCATCGGTTCGCGGACGGATTGTTTCACGCGATCCAAATGAAATTGTCTCCGAGGTCAAGATGTTGGTTGAAAGTGGGGCCAACGAAGTTGTCCTCTCGGCGGTTCATATCGGTGGGTATTCATCAAACGGAACCAACCTGTCTGGTTTGGCAGAATTGATCCTTGAAAAAACCGATCTGCCCCGGTTGCGGTTGTCATCTTTGGAGCCAAATGAACTTGACGACAATTTACTCGACCTGATCGCGCACCATCCGCGTGTTTGCCGTCACCTTCACTTGCCACTTCAGGCTGGATCGGAGGAGATTCTTCAAGCGATGCGACGACCGTATAGTCGCCAGCAGTATTTAGAAGTTCTCGAAAAAGTAAAACAAGCCAACCCTTCTATTACTATCGGATGTGACCTGATCGTTGGCTTTCCGGGGGAAACGGATGATGATTTCAATGATTCGCTCGAAATCTTAGGGGGCGGACAGCTCGATTACGGTCATGTCTTTTCTTATTCTGACCGACCGGGAACGCCCGCTTCGAAACGACAGGATAAACTGTCTCCGCAGGTAATTAAGGAGCGATCCGGTTTGGCTAGGGATCTTTGTCGTCAGACTAAGCATAACAACTTTAAGAAAAACGTTGGCCTTGTTCATGAGGTCATTTCAGACAGAACCATGTCAAAATCGGGGCATTACTGGGCGATCTCGGACAACTTTCTCAAGGTCAAACTACCGCAAGGGGTCGGCGGCCAGTTTAACATCCTGAAATTTCGCGCAACTTCGGCGACCGATGATTATCTGGTTGGTGAGATCGTCGCATAGTCGATTCAGTTTAGCCGATCTCCTATATTTTTCAATCCAACCATCTGATGAATAATTATCCGGTATGAGTTGGATATTTTTTCCAAATCGGGCCAATTCTTAGAATCCTTCTATTTTCAATAATTCAATTCAAGCCATAGTACCATAATGGGTTAGGTGTGTGTGGGTTCCTCTGGCACAGACCTTGCTATCTATGGGATCGAAGAAATATCATTTCGGCAAATCTGCTTTCGCCGATTCGAGAAAGCGCTGAGACGACACTTAAGAGGTTTTGGTATGGCTGAAGAAAAAAAAGAGAAGATTGATTCAAAGGTCAAAGATGGTGAGCAAACTCCTGAAGAGGGATCGGCTAAGAAAAAATCTAAGCTCCCTCTTATGATGATCATTGTCAGCGTCGCCGCATTTGCGATTTGCATTGGAGTCTTTTCATTTACGATGGGACTTTTCTCGTCCGCCCCGGCCGACTCGCAAGATGAATCAGGAGATGAAACGGCTGAAGTTGCCGACTCGACCGGTCATGCCAAGAGTTCAGCTTCGAAAAAGGATCATGAACTGTCTGATATTGAAGCAATGGAGGCGGAGCTGTTTGCCAGGGAAGGTCTTGATAATGTCGAGGATATGGATGACCTGATGAAGATGGTCGAGGATCGGGACAAAATTTCTGAAAAAGACTCGCTCAAAGCTCAGGCCTGGATCGATACGGAAAAAGCCAAACTGAAGGTGGAGCGCAAGGAACTGGACAGTCGTCAGAAAGAACTTGATCGTCAGGAGTACCGCCTGACACAGATTATGGAAAAAGTCAATCAGATGACGGCGGCCCGGGTAGGGTCGTTAGCAAAATTATATGATGGAATGAAGGCTCAACAGGTGGCCCCATTATTGAACAAATTAACCGATGAGCAAT
The DNA here is from genome assembly GCA_030588275.1 of Candidatus Zixiibacteriota bacterium. GTDB lineage: Bacteria > Zixibacteria > MSB-5A5 > GN15 > JAAZOE01 > JAUUYJ01. The sequence continues at coordinate 2,206 of JAUUYJ010000120.1, forward strand.
CGGTTATGGTGCTGTTGAAGATGAAACCGGCCAATGCGGCCAAGCTCCTCGGTGCTTTGAGTCCCGATCGTGCGGCTCGCATTTCGGCCAAAATGATAACCTTGGCTGAGGAGAATTGATGATCGTTCAAATTACAAGCGAACGATGGCTGTCTTCGGGAGGTGCTAATGGATAATGCACTGATAGGGCTGATGGCTCCGCCGGTTAATCCCGGTTCGGTGGCAATCGGTTCGTCGGGTGGAAGTAATTCTGTCGGCGCTACTGATTTTACGAACCTGCTTGGAGGTTTTCAGAGTTTTCCGGGTGGATCAGATATGGTGTCGTTGGGTGGTAGTTCGTTGGAGATGGCCGGGTTGTCATCTTTGGTCGAACAATCGACTCCGAGCGAAATGGAAATTCCGAACGATCTGGCAATGATGCTTGGGTTGCTTGGGAATGAATTCATTTCGTCAGTCGGTCGGGCTCCACACAATGCGGATGAAATGGTAAAAGTGCCGGTCTCTCTGGTAAGTGTCGAAACTGACGGCGAATCAGAACTGTTTTTGAAGATTGCAACGTCAGATCAGCTTCAGGGATTTGAGTCTGCAACCGGTCAAAAAGAGTCGGATGAAGATGGCATGCTTTTACCGCTTCGCCTTCGGACGGTCGAGCAATCGGGTGGTCAGCTTTTAGCTGATGCCGAATTGCAGACAGCGACCGGAAAGGCAATTATGATTCGGCTGAAGTTGGAAATAGCCGGGTCAAATCCTGATGCCAGCCAGCTTATGGATGGAAAAGGTAGCAAGGCAAAACCTGAGAACAATCTGTTACGGAATTTGGGTGAGCTAAATGTTCAATTGATTTCAATTGAACCGGGCGATGAGGTTAAGAAATCTGCCGTAGCTCAGTTGATTCCGACCCTGGATAAGGGAAAAGGTAGCATGGCTTCCAAGTCGAATAACGGTCGTTTATCAGATATGACCGGGGTGACGTCCGGGTCAAAATCACTGACGGCAACCGTTTTGGACGCTATTGAGGCCGATCCCGAAGTGACAGTCTCTCAAGGGGATGGTTTTGGAGCCTTGTCCACCAAAAGCGGTGGTAGTCTTGATCGGTTCTTTCCGGTTAATGCCGGAAGTAAAATCGGTCTTGATCTACCGACGGTGATCCCGGCTGGAGAAATAACCAGCGAAGCTATCGTTTCTGAAAAAAGTGACCTGCCTTCGGTGCGATATATCGAACTTGATAATAAGCTCGATATGCTCAAAGCGAATCCGGGTCAGAAGATAAAAATACAGATGACACCGGCTCGTTTGGGTCAGATGGAACTTACCATCGCCAACCATCGTGGGCAGGTGACGGTTAATCTGACGCTCAGTTCGCTCACGGCCAAGGCGGCGGTGGAGCGGAATCTGGCACAGTTAGAGAGCCATCTGGCATCATCTGGAATAAAGGTTGATCAATTTCAAATCCATGTCAATCAGTCGTCCCGTTCTCAATCGGGTGGATTTTATCATCCGGGGCAGAACCAACAAGACGGCCACACCGGTCACAAAGAAAATCGGACCAACCAATCGTTTATGGATCGTTTCAAAGAACGGTATGGTGGGGACGAGGTTAGTTTTGACCGGGTGATGGTTAACTGTTTGGCATAATAACGAGGTAACTATGATTGCAAGTAACATAAATTTTATCGATACGGGCGGGAGTAATTATTCAACCCCAACAATCGACAAGGAGATGGGGAAGGATGATTTTCTCCAGCTTTTAGTGACCAAGCTGTCACATCAGGACCCCTTGAGTCCTTCTGAGGATACCGATTTTGTGGCGCAGTTGGCCCAGTTCTCCTCATTGGAACAGTTGGAGAATATGAATTCCAATCTTGAGCAGGATCTGCAGTGGAATTACCTGTTGTCGCAGACGATCTCGAACACGATGGCAACATCGTTGATCGGACGCTCCGTTCGTGCCGATTCATCAGGCATCTATCTGGAGACAGCCGGTTCAGCCGATATCGCTGTCGACCTCGACCGCGCCGTTTCAGAGTTGAAAGTCGAGATTGTTGATCGTGACGGGCAGGTTGTTCGGACGATGAATGAAAACGGGTTGGCGGCTGGCGACCATGTCGTTCATTGGGACGGTCTTGACCAGAGCGGTAATCAAATGGCGGCCGGCTTGTACTCGGTACGGGTCACGGCTGTTGATGGCAATGGTAATGATTATTCTCCTGAACCTTTCTTAGAGGGTGAAGTGACCGGCGTTAGCTATAAAGACGGCATCGCCCTTTTGACCATTAGCGGACAGAATGTGCCTCTGGCGGCGGTTCTGGAAGTTAAGGAGCAATAAATAATGATGAAGATTTCCGCCTATCAGAATGTCAGCCTTCCAGAGAAAGCCAAAGCGGTGCGACCACAACTGGTCGGATCAAACGCGGCTGGAAAACCGGTTCAGGGGTCAGAATTTAAAGCGACCCTTGATAAGGCAGTCAATCAAAGTCGGGGCATTAAATTTTCGGCCCATGCCAAAGCGCGGTTGCATTCGCGCGGGGTCGTATTAGATGCCACCAAGCTTGATGCGTTGTCAAATGCGATTGATAAGGCGGAAGCAAAGGGTGCACGGGAATCATTGGTATTATCGGATGATGCGGCCTATGTCGTATCGGTAACTAATCGGATGGTTATTACTGCTTTTGATCGGGATAATCTTCGGGACGGCGTTTTCACCTCTATCGACAGCGCCGTGGTGCTTTAGAAAATGAAATTTAACATAACGGAAAACATAAACCGCGCTATCGACTGGACTCCGCCCAAGCGGAGGGGTCACCAGGCGCACAGGGAGGAATTGCTCTCATGATGAGCTCTCTATTCGCCGGAGTATCCGGCTTGCGTAATCACCAGGTTAAAATGAATGTGATTGGTAACAACATTTCAAACGTTAATACCATCGGCTTCAAAGGAAGTCGGGTAACCTTTCAGGAAGCATTGGTACAGACCATGAAAGGGGCCGGGCGACCGACCAGTTTATCCGGTGGTACCAACCCGGTTCAGATGGGTTTGGGAATGACGATTTCTGCTGTTGATACCCTCTTTTCACAAGGTGGCTTGGAAACGACCGGTCAGATAACCGATCTGGCTATTCAGGGTTCCGGATTCTTCATTCTTTCCGATGGTCAGGGTGAGTTTTACACTCGCTCCGGTGCCTTTGGGATTGATGCCCAAAGTTACTTAGTTGATCCGGGAAGCGGCTTGAAGGTTCAGGGTAAGATGGCCGACCAGAGTGGTGTTATTCCGGCTCTGTCCACGATTGGTGATATCAGATTGCCATTTGGACAGCAAGATCCGGCCAACGCCACAACGATGATAAACCTGGCCAATAACCTTGATAGTTCCGCCTCTGATTCCAAGGTCCTGAACTTTACTTCCGGAACGACCAACGTCGATCAGGTAACTGGTATAGCCTTGGATGGTGCCGGTGGTTCGCACGTTCTGACGGTTGACGATCAAGGTCTCAACGGTCAGGCAGTTCAGTCAATAATGACCGGTGGTAACCTTCTGACGACGATGAATGATGCGACAACATTGGCCGATATGGGTGTCGATGACCTGACCGGTTTTTCGATTACCGTTGACGGAACAACGACGACAATGATAAATAATTTAACAATGTCTTCGACAGTTGGTGACGTTGTTCGTGAAATAAATAATATTTCCGGAGTTGAAAGTTATCTTGATAAGAGCGATCCGAACAATTTCCAAATTGTTCTGCGTCGTTCAAAAGCGGGGATTAACAGCTCCTTCAATATCTCAACTTCCGTCGGTCTCGCCACCGATCCAAGCAATGGTAACATTTCCAACCGCCTCTTTGGGGTTGATGGTACCAGCGCGCAGACGATTGGCGGTTTGGATCATTCGTTTGTCGTTACTGATGTGTTTACGCCAATTGGCAAAGCGGCTGAATCTGCACGGCAGTTAACGATTGACATAGACGAAACGACCGGTATGGCATTTGGTATTCTTGGGCTTGGCGATGGTGGGGTCGATATTCGCTCCTCATCAACCGGCGGGTTGGCGGCCGGATCGATAACGATTGATACTGCCTCGACTCATCATTCAACGTCGATTACCGCTTTTGATTCACAGGGCGGAAAGCATACCGCCATTATAACTTTTACCAAAACCACGACACCTAATTTGTGGGATTGGTCGGTAGATTTACCAGGCTCTGAGACGGTCCTTGAGGGTGGATCGGGCGATGTTCTGTTTAATCCGGATGGCTCCCTGTTGCGTTTCTCCTACGGTGGTGGAGCGGCCTCGCTTCGGATCGATCCAGGTAATGGAGCGGAGACGATGGAGGTTCAGATTAACGGTGGTAGTACAGCCGGATTCAATGGCCTGACCGGATTTGCCTCACCGTTCACCGCCTCGGCAATTTTCCAGGACGGATATGGCATGGGGATACTTGAAAATATCGCCGTCGATCCGACCGGAACAATTACCGGCCTGTTCTCAAATGGATTATCCCGAACGCTGGCTCAGATTGTTTTAGCCGACTTCAATAACAAGGGTGGTTTGCGAAAAGCGGGTCACAGCCTTTACACTACGTCGGCCAACTCCGGTGCGGCGATTCATGGCGTGGCAGGCGAAACAGTCGCCGGTAATATTAGCTCCGGTGCGCTGGAATCATCCAACGTCGATATTGCCCAGGAATTTACCAGTATGATTACGGCACAGAGAGGTTTCCAGGCCAACGCCCGGATTATTACAACCTCCGACAGTATGCTGGATGAGCTGGTAAACCTGAAACGATAAGGATTAGATCATGATTAAGGTAACAAAATTAAATGGAAGCGAGTTGGTCATCAATTCCGACCTGATTGAATTCGTCGAAGCGATGCCGGATACAATCATCTCGCTGGTTACCGGAAAAAAAATCATGGTAAAGGAATCGGCCGATGAGGTCATCGACCTCGCGGCCGCATTTAAACGTCTTTCTTTGGGTGCTTTGCACCCGAAGAAAGATGTTGAAGTAGAGGTAGAAGGAGAAAACAATGCCTGAAGAAGATAAAACAATGATCGAAGTTGACGAGACCGGCACAGACGATGCCTCCAAGTCGGGTGGCTCGGCGATTAAGAAGTACGGCATGTATGCCGGTATTGTCGTTGTCGCGGTAGTCGCCGCCTATTTTGTTACCCTCAAAGTGGTTAAACCGATGCTGGCCGATAGTGGTGATGCTACCGCCGAGGTTACTGAGGATAATCATGAAGAAGAAGCGAAAGAGGATCATGGTTCCACCGACAATGAAGAGTCCGGTCATGGTTCTGGTCATGGCTCCGAAGGTGAAGTTGCCTCCGACGCTGTCTTTATGATTCGGGATATAATTGTCAATCCGGCTGGTAC
>JAUUYJ010000054.1 GCA_030588275.1 Candidatus Zixiibacteriota bacterium
CGCTTGATTATTTTTTCTATCGGTTTTAGAAAACTCATCAACGCACCGTTTCGGACACAGTTTTTTCCAGCGCATCAATCATGGCCGACAAATGATATTTCTCGTGGTACAAAGCCAAGCTGTTATCCCCATACTTAAGGCGCAGATCGTTATCATTATAAAAAGAACCAACCGCATCTGTCAACGATTTGATATCGGTCGGCTGGCATAATACGGCATTCTCACCATCGTTAACGACATCCGGTATCCCTCCAACATTCGATGCGACAATCGGCAAACCGGCCGCCATCGCTTCAACCAACACAATTCCATACGGCTCGACAATAGCGGGATGAACATAGAGATCGCTGGCAAAAACATAATCACGGTGGTCGGATAAAAGACCCGGAAATATAAACCGTTCGGTCAATTCATGTTTTTCAATCTGCTCATCAAGCTCACTACGAAGCGGCCCATCCCCCAGAAGAATGAAGTAAATATTCGGACAATTTTTCTCTAATTGATGCGCCGCTTCAACCAGATACTTATGCCCTTTTTGAACAACAAAACGACCGGAGGTTAGACAGATAAAGGAATCATCTGGCAAATTATGCTGGGTTACGATTTTGGTGCGAGCCACTCGCCTGTCTGATCGCCAAAATTTCTCGTCGACCCCAATCGGGATAACGCGAAACTTTGATTCGTCAATATAGCCCGATTTGACAATCTCGTTTTTCAAATAGCTTGAAGGTACAATCACCCTGTCAACCCAGTTTGAGAATAACAGACGATGTGACAAGGTATGCTTGGCCAGATTCACACCTGGCGTCCAGATGATTCTAAAATCCCCACCCAACTTTTGAACCATTCCGGCCAGCCGCACATCCTTGACAAAGTTGCATAACAGTAGATCAATCTGTTGCTCTTTGATAATCCTGCGTAGTTGAAAAACAGTTGAGGGAGAAAAGTCACCCGAGATATCAAGGGAGAAAAAATCCACCGCATCATGCTGGGCCATTCTCTTTTCAAATAACGAATCGGGACGTCCCGCAAAACTGACATCATGCCCCAGACCGGCCAGACCGAGTCCACACATCTCCATCCAATGTTCGAGGCCACCCCAGACAAGTTTGTCGATCGAGTTTAAAAACAGGATGTTCAATTTATCCGCCGTCGTTTTCAAACTGCAGTCGATACAGGCGGGCGTACAACCCACCCTCATCCAGAAGTGCTTGATGCGATCCCGACTGAACGATCTGCCCTCGATCCAGAACCAAAATATTATCAGCCGTCGTTACCGTTGACAATCGATGAGCAATCACCAACGTCGTCCGTCCCCGCATCAACCGATTTATCGCCTCCTGAACCAACTGCTCCGACTCAGTATCCAACGATGAGGTCGCTTCGTCGAAGATCAAAATGGAAGGATTTTTTAGCAGGGCCCGTGCTATCGCCAACCTCTGCCTCTGCCCACCCGACAGCATGACACCCCGGTTCCCGATTACCGTGTCATAACCCTGAGGCAACTTCTGTATGAAGCTATCGGCATTAGCCATCCGGGTTGCTTCAAATAGAAGTTCGTCATCGACTGAACCCATCCCATACGCCACGTTGTGCCGCACCGTATCGTTAAACAGAATCGTCTCCTGCGTCACAATCCCCATCAGATTTCGCAAAGCCACCGTTGAAAGATCCTTGATATTAATCCCGTCGATTTCAATAGAGCCTGACTGCGGATCATAGAAGCGGGGTAACAGATCAAACAGCGTCGATTTCCCCGCACCGGATGGTCCTACCAGAGCGACAATCTGTCCCTTCTTAACCTCAAACGAGACATCATTGATAACCCGATCACCGGTATCGTAACGATATTTGATATTTTTAAATTCAATCTGACCTGTGAACTGCTTGAGTTGTTGAGGATGCTCAAGTTCCAGCACGCGCGGAATTTCGTCTAACACTTCAAAGATGCGACCGGCCGCCGCCATCCCTTCCTGAACCTTAATATGAATATTGGAAAGCGATTTGACTGGCTTAATCAGTGAAAACATCGAAAAGATAAACAGGATAAAGTCTTCCGCCTGCAGGCTTGACGACTCTTCCAAAATTTCCGAACCGGCATACCATAGTATAAAAAGCCCAACGGAGGTTGTCAGAAGATCGTTGATCGGTGTCGCCAACATCCGCACCCGAGTCATTTTCAGAAGTGCTTCAAAATATCTCCTGGTGGCTCTTACAAATTTACCGGTCTCGAACTTACCCATCGCAAACGCTTTGACAATTCTGATATTGGAAACGGTCTCTTCCAAAACAGAATTAACATCCGCCATCCGCTCCTGCGACCGGGTCGAATACTTGCGCAGTTTGCGACCAACGTTGTAGATGAACAGAAAGATAATCGGCAAGACCAAAGCGGCCAAAAGGGTCATTTTCCAACTCAGGATAATCAAAAAGGCGGAGAAAATAAAAACCGCCAGAATATCGGCTACCAAATGATTGAATCCAATATCGATTGTTTCGTTCAGGACGACGACATCGTTGGTGACACGCGAAATCAACTGCCCGGTCCGGGTCTGGTGAAAATAAGCCATTGACAGTTTCTGGTATTTCTCAAAGAGACGATTGCGAATATCCCGAATAAATGACTGTTGCACAAAGGCCATAAAAAAGCCCTGTATGTACAAAAAGATGTTTTTGAAAAAGGCGATAATAAGTGTCACCCAGCAAATGCGAAGAAGCGTATCGGTCTTCTTTTCCTGGACGATGAGCCGATCAACATTTTCTTTAATCCATTTCTTGGCTTGCTCCGGCTTGGCCAAAATTGACTCAACGGCCGATTTTTCGAGAGCATCCGAATCGACCCGTTCAACTTGCACCTGTGGGACCGGCATAAAATTGAGCGTTGAATCGGTCGGAGAAAAGAGGGTTCCCAAAAGTGGCCCGATCATCCAGATAAGTGCCCCTGACATGGCGGCATACCCCATCGCCCCCATTGATGAGACAATTAGACGAAACCAATAAGGCCGAATCAGCCGAAAGGTTTTTCGATACAGGCTATCCTGTGCTTGATTATTCATAGGTGGGGAAAATAGCATATGAGCAAGCGGCGGTCAACTAAGCCGGCAACCTTAAAAAGAGACAATCCTGTTAGCCGAGGGAGGAATTTCTACGACAAATTTCGACGGACCGATTTTGATATTGTATTTTTGCTCCCGAACAAACCCACGCGCCCGAAATTTAGTCGGCTCGTTGTAATAGAGAAAATTTTCCATCTTGTAGAATGGGAATTCCCGCTTCTGATCGTAATACTTGAAAACAATTGAGTCGCCGCAAATCGGATCTATCAATTTATCCCGAATCGGAATCCCCCTTTTGTTGAGCTTGAGATACCGGTCAAACCGTCCCGCCTCGGTCTTGAATTCATTTTTGGCGACCGCAACTCGATCAATCAGATCGCTTGACTCCCCTCCTCCTGATTTCCGATTCCCACTTCCCAAACGGGATAAAACGTAGATCAGAACCTCACTCGCATCGGCACAATCGACACCGCTATTGAAATCGCCGATCATCTCCTCGTAATATTCATTCTCACTTCGAAAATAGATCGTCGCCAAATCGTTTATGATGTTCCCTTTAAAGGTCCCCTTGCCAAAATACCCGCGCCCATAAAATCCGACCGAATCTCCTGAGAAATAAAGCTCGGTTGTGACGGTGAATTTATTGCCATTATCATTAATCCGTAGATCAAGAAGATAGGCGGCCGACTTGAAAGCCACTATCCGGGATTGGACCATCTCTGAATGTCGCTGTTTTATTTTTTCTTCGCTAACGCCAGTACGAGTCGATCCATGAGAGCCGGATGGGGGTGGCGAACATGATAATAGTGTTATCGCCAAAAGAACGGTTATGCAGACCGAGCGTCTCATGCTTAATGCAATTGGATACCGGAAAAGATATACACAACAATTTTTATAAACGGCCCCAGAATAATCCAAATCAAAGATGTGCCGAAAATAAACCCGGACATAATCAAAACCATCAACAGCATCGGTGCAACCCGTTCTATTTTGTCGAAAACATATCCATACCGCTCTGGAAAAATATTGCGAAAGATATGCGAGCCATCTAGTGGGTAGATCGGGAGCAGGTTAAAAAAGGCGAGTGACACATTTATCATCACACCCAAAAATAACATCTCAAAAAGGCCGTTGAAAAAACGACCATCAATCCCGGTCAAAATTCCCTGGCGAATCGCATAATCAAAAAAGCGGAGTATCGTCCCGGCAATGAGCCCCAAGCCGAGGTTGGATAATGGCCCTGCCGCCGAAATCCATAAATGGTCGTGGCGCAGGTTACGCAGATTATATGGATTGACCGGAACCGGTTTGGCCCAGCCAAATCGAAACTGCGAGATAAATAGAACCAATGTCCCCATCAGACTCAAATGAGCCATCGGATTCAGCGTCAACCGCCCCATATCTTTGGCGGTTGAATCGCCAAATTTATAGGCGGTCCAAGCGTGGAAATATTCATGAACCGATAACGAAAAAATTATTACCGGCGCCGCCAGAATTGCTCGTTGTATAAAATCATCCATGCTAAACTAATTCTCCTGTTTTCTGCTTATACGCCAAATATCTACTTTCGATTCGAATCAATTTAGGCGTAAACACCTCGCATCAAGAGAACATCAGAAACTCGTTTGACCGCCAAAACATACGATGCCATGCGCAGTGAACACTGATGCTCCCTGGCGACCCGGCGAACGTCGTTGAAAGCCCGAACCATATGCTCTTCGAGACGATGGTTGACATCCTCTTCGCTCCAAAAATACCCCATCCGATCCTGAACCCATTCAAAATATGAGACCGTCACACCACCGGCATTACACAGGATATCCGGGATAACAGTCACACCGTTTTGGAACAGAATCTCATCCGCATCCGGTGTCGTCGGACCGTTGGCCCCTTCGCCGATAATTTTAGCCTTGATCGAACCGGCATTTTTGGCCGTGATCACATTTTCCAACGCGGCCGGAATCAGGATATCGCATTTGCATCTGAGAAGTTTCTGAGGATCAAATTCTTCTGCACCGGGAAACCCGACGATTGATCCATTATTTTCTTTAGTGTATTTGATCAGCGCCTCGACATCAAGTCCCTTTTTGTTTCTCAAGGCACCATTAACATCGCTGACCGCAATAACCTTTGCTCCCAGAGAAACCAAAGACAAGGCGCTAAAAGAGCCAACATTCCCAAACCCCTGAATTGCGACGGTGCATTTGGACAAATCCATCCCGAGCATATTAGCCGCTTCTCGAACCGAGAGGCCAACACCGTTTCCGGTCGCGGCATGTCGCCCCCGCGACCCGCCCAAGACAACCGGCTTGCCGGTCACGATTGAGGATGTGTACTGCCCCGTATTCATGCAGTATGTATCCATCATCCAGGCCATTGTCTGTTCGTTGGTATTAACATCCGGCGCCGGAATATCCTTTTCCGGACCAAGCACTCCCATCAGATCGGAAACGTATCGACGGGTCAGACGTTCCAGTTCATGTGGCGACATCTTTTTCGGATCACAGGTAATACCACCTTTGGCTCCGCCAAACGGAATTCCCAAGACGGCACATTTCCAAGTCATCCATGCGGCCAGAGATTTTACTTCGTCTAAGTTTACGCCAGGATGGTATCGCACGCCCCCCTTACCGGGACCCCGCACGATTGAATGTTGGACCCGATAACCGGTAAAGACCTGAAACGATCCATCATCCATCTGGATTGGCAGGTTGACCATCGTCACTTTACGCGGCTCTTTCAGAATTTTCAGGACGTTCGGATCAAGGTCAATGATCTTAGCCGCCTTTTCGAGGTAGTTTAAAACATATTCATAGGTTGATACCTGAATCGTTTTGGAACGCAGTCTGCCCATAGCAAAACCCTTTATCTGTTTTTTCTATATTTTTTCAAAATAGCTGTTACGACCCTGAGACACAATCGGAATCAGTATCAAAAAACCGCCACATTTTATCGACCCCTTTGGTAATCCCGATACGTGGGGAAATTCCAATTTGCCGAACTGTTTTTTCGCGGTCTTCCAGATACAAAATATCGCCGGTAATGTCAAGCCTGTTTTGGGCCAGAGAGAGATCAAAGGCACGACAAAGTTTGCCCGGCCCATTGGTCAATTTTTTTGATCGGGCCGGAGAGTGCCGTCTCATCAAATCGATTCCAACCACCGGTTCAACCGCTCGGATCAGAACCGCCGCCGGATAATTTTTTGCCTCGGTTACAATATTGAAACAATGATACATACCATAGATCATATAAATATAGGCATGCCCCCCGATTTCGTACATGATACTATTTCGTTTGGTCAACCCCGGTGCGGCATGACAGGCCGGGTCCTCCTCTCCGATATACGCCTCAGTTTCGACAATAATTCCGGTCATGGTGCCATCGGGATGATTGAAAACGATCGTTTTCCCGATTAGATCACGAGCAATTTCAAGAGTTGGGCGTAAATAGAAGTCACGCCGTAATTTCATTTCAGAATGACTCACACCCTCTTATTCGTCAACATAGGGAAACAGTTCGTAGGCAATTGACGAGGCCGCCTCAAAATCATAGGCGATCTGATCCGGATGATGCGCATCCGAACCGAGCGAAACCAACATGACTCCAGCCGACCGAGCCATATTTATGATATCCATCGTCGGATAATATTCGGCCAACCCATGCCTGAGAGCCGAGCTGTTTAGCTCAAACCCAACATTATTTCTGACCATCGTTTCAAACAATTTTTCTATCCGACCCATATGAATATTGTTGATCGCCTCACCATAATACTCGGTCCCAAAGCGGCGATAGACATCCAAATGAGCCAGACAATCAAACAGCCCGGTCCCAGCTGCCTCATTTAATTGCTCAAAATAGGCATCGGCCATCTGATCAAGGGTCATTTTTGCAAACAGTTTTTGGGCCGAATCGGCGCAACAGACACACAGGTCTCCAATGCTATGGACCGCACCCAGACTGTACTGAATATCAAATTTCTCTTTCAACGAATTAACAACTTTTTCACACCCGCTGAAGTAACCAAACTCGACCCCCGGCACAACCGTAAGCCCGGACGGACCGTACTCCTGATAAGCGCGGGAGATATCGGCAAAGTAAACCGCCATCGCATCATCGGTCAGTTTCTCCTTAATGCCATTGATCCTGATATACCCTTCCCTCTCAATATGTTTCGGATCGGCATCGAAATGGGTAGTGAACCGCAATTCAGAAAGCCTTTTTTCGACCGCCTTCTGGCAGTACTCATCAATTGTCCCTTCGGCATCAAACGAATAATCGGGATGAACGTGGAAATCGCCAATTAGCTGAGGCATCATATTATCAGGATCAAGCAAAGGACCTCCCGGTCAAAAATGGATTGGTCATCTTCTCTTTTCCAACCGTCGTCGCCGGTCCATGTCCGGGAAAACAGATCGTCTCTATCGGAAGCACCATCAACTTCTCTTTGATCCCGCTGATGAGCTGATTATAATCGCCCCACGGCAGATCGGTTCGTCCGATTGATCCATCAAAAAGGGTATCTCCGCAGAACAGAAATTTCTCAGAATAAAAACAGATTCCACCCGGCGAATGCCCCGGAGTTGCTTTGACAATAAAATTATGCGATCCGCAGGCAACCGTGTCGCCGTCGGTCAGGAGATGATCTGGAGCGGGACAATTGACCGGAATATTGTACATCTCGCCAAAGGTTTTATTGGTCATCTCAATCATCTGTTCTTCCCCGGCCCCGGAGTAGAGGGGAATATTAAGCTTTTCGATGATCGCTTCGACCGCCCCAACATGGTCCCCATGCCCGTGCGTTAGAAGAATTTTGTCCGGCTTGAACCCGGCTTCATCGACCGTCGCCAGAATAGTTTCAGCATCCGCCGCCGGATCAATTATGACACCGGTAAGAGAAACCTTGTCATAAGCCAGATAACAGTTGGTTTGAAACTGACCGAGAGGGAGTGTGATAATTTCCATAAAGATCGCCTGACAAATTAATATTTCTTAGTCATCCCCGCTCATCGGGGTTTGAATAAACTACGACAGGCAAACCGAAATGCAAGATGAAAATATGCAATTAGAGGGGCAAACAGAAATCTGATTTTGACTCCTCTTGCCTAACTCAGGCCATTAAATTTTCCCCAAAATGCTCGATATCTATTGCGCTCGCACACCTAATTTGGTAATTTATGGCCCCTTTTAGACGAGGTAGTATCGTGGATAATGAAGCCTTAGAAATCATAAGTGCGTTGCGGTCAAGAATTTCTAAAATCGGGAGGTATCTTTGACCTCGACCGCCGTCGTGAAATAATTAACAAACTGGAGGCAAAATCTGCCTCCCCCGGTTTTTGGGACAACCAGGAAAAAGCCCAAAATATCATGCGAGATCTATCCAGCCACAAGCGGTGGGTTTCCGACTATGAACAGCATGATACTGAACTAAATGATTTGGTCGAGTTGGGCGAACTTACCGACGATGACCCAGACGAAGCGAAAGAGATCAAAGAAAGTCTGATACAGTTTGTTACCGCTATAGATAAATTTGAATTGAGTACCTACCTCTCCGGCGACGACGATATCCTCGGGGCAATATTGACTATCCATCCGGGAGCGGGCGGAACCGAATCTCAGGATTGGGCCGATATGCTTTTTCGCATGTTCAATCGCTGGGCCGAATGTCGTGGGTTTAAAGTTGAACTGATCGATCATCAACCGGGTGAAGAGGCTGGGCTAAAATCGGCCACTCTGATGATTAGAGGTGATTTCGCCTTTGGTTACCTAAAATCAGAATCGGGTGTGCATCGCCTCGTCCGCATCTCCCCGTTTGACGCCAACAGCCGTCGCCACACCTCCTTTGCCTCGGTTCATGTCAGCCCCGAAGTTGATGACAATATCGAAATTGAAATTGATGATGACGATCTGCGGATCGATACCTACCGGGCCTCCGGTGCCGGCGGTCAGCATGTCAATAAAACCGATTCGGCCGTCCGCTTAACTCACGGCCCAACCGGTATAGTTGTCCAGAGTCAATCGGAACGTAGCCAGCACAAAAACAAAGCGGCCGCCATGAAGGTGCTAAAATCTCGCCTGTATCAACATGCTCGCGAAGAGCAGGAAAAAGAGATGGCTAAGTACTCCAAGGATAAGAAGAAAATCGAATGGGGTTCTCAGATACGAAGCTATGTTTTCCATCCTTACAACATGGTTAAAGACCATCGCACCGGTGCCGAAACGTCGAATATACAGAAGGTCATGGATGGTGACCTGGAACTGTTTATCAACGCCTACCTTGTTTCCGATCTGAATGTGAAGGAAACTTGATAGGCGGCCAAGCGGCAAGAGAGAGGAACCAAAGATGAGCATTCTTGATTCAATAAAAGCAAAAGCCAAAGAGGAGCATCGGACGGTTGTTTTTCCCGAAGGGAACGAACCAAGATCATTAACCGCCGCCGCCTGCCTGATCGCGCAGGAGATTACCAACGTTATCCTTATTGGGAATCGCGCCGAGATCGAACCGCTGGCTGGTCAGAGTGGTCTTGACCTGAACGCTTTGACTATCATCGAACCATCGCAATCAGAATATTTTGATCAGTTTGTCGATCTGATTTTAAAAAAGCGTAAGGCCAAAGGGATGACCAAAGATGAGGCGGTCAAATGTATGAAAGAGCCTCTGTTCTTTGGAGCCGCCCTGGTCAAAACCGGTCATGCCGATGCATCAGTCGCCGGAGCAGTCAACACTACCGGCGCCGTCCTGCGAGCCGCCTTACAGGTTATCGGTCTGGCCGACGGAATAAAAACGTTGTCGTCGTCGTTTATGATGACCCTTCCAGAATTTCAGTCTGAGAAAAATAAACTGTTCATGTTTGCCGACTGTGCCGTTCTGCCCAATCCGAATCCTGAGCAACTGGCTTCGATCGCCGCATCAACTTCCGATACTCTTCGCAAACTGGTCGGGATCGAACCGAAAGTTGCCTTCCTTTCATTCTCCACCAAAGGATCGGCCAAGCATAAAGATATTGACAAGGTAGTTTCGGCTCTTGAAATATTCAGAAAAAATTATCCCGATATTGAGGCGGATGGAGAAATGCAACTTGACGCCGCCATTATCCCGGCCATCGGCCAAAAGAAAGCACCCGATTCAAAGGTTGCCGGACAAGCCAACGTTCTGATCTTCCCCGACCTCGACGCCGGGAATATCGGTTACAAACTGGTTGAGCGGATGGCTGGTGCCATTGCCACCGGACCTATTATTCAGGGACTGGCCGCCCCGGCTAATGACCTCTCACGCGGCTGTTCAGCTGATGATATCGTCGATGTCTCGGCCATCGCCGTATTGATGAAGGATTAAAAATATGAGTCTAAGTAACATAGCATCGAAAATTGCCGCCTCGCCTACTTTGGCCCTCAATGAGATGGCCCGTCAATTGCGCGAGAAGGGTGAGCCGGTTATCCATCTTGGAGCCGGTGAACCGAAATCAAAAGTCCCCTTTGATGCCATCATGTCATGCGTCGCCAAAATCACATCTGCCGATATCCGTTACACACCTACTAAGGGAATACCGGCCCTGATTAATGCGATTGTCAAATACACTGAGAAGAATTACGACCAAAGCATCAATCCGAAAAATGTCGTCGTCTCCGCCGGAGCCAAACAGGCGATCTATAATTTGATGATGACGATTCTCAATCCTGATGACGAGGTTATCATCCTCTCCCCTTACTGGGTCAGCTATCCGGAAATCATCAAGATGCTTTATGGTCGTCCGGTTGTCGTTCAGCCACCTCCGGGGAAATATCAGCCAGATATCAATGACATCATTGACAAGGTCAGCTCCAAGACCAAGGCAATCATTCTCAACAGTCCCAATAATCCATCCGGAGCTATTTATTCTCCCGATCTGGTTAGAGACTTAGTGGCGTTGTGCGAAGATAAAGGGATCTATCTTGTTTCGGATGATATCTATCATCGCCTCGTCTTCCCCGGTGCCACAAGCTGGACATCATGTTATAAATATGCCAAAAAAGATTTGGATTCATCCCCGTTGGTTGTCATTAATGGTGTCTCAAAGATGTACGCCATGACCGGATTTCGGATCGGCTGGACGATTGCCAATCGCGAGATAACCGATACGATGATAAACGTCGCGGCGCAAAA
>JAUUYJ010000250.1 GCA_030588275.1 Candidatus Zixiibacteriota bacterium
ATCTTGACATCAGACAAAACACCAGCCGCCTGTTCGCCCCCCATCACCGCAATCTTCGCCATCGGCCACATCCACATCAATCGGGGTTCGTAACCACGACCACACATCGCATAGTTTCCGGCACCATAAGAACCACCGACTACGACGGTGAACTTGGGAACTTGAGCATTAGCGACGGCATGAACAAATTTCGCACCATCACGAGCGATACCGCCATGCTCGTATTTTTTGCCAACCATAAAGCCGGTTATATTCTGCAAGAATAGAAGAGGGATTTTACGCAAAGCGCAAAGTTCAACAAAGTGCGCTCCCTTGAGAGACGACTCACTAAACAGAATACCGTTATTGCCAATAATACCGACCGGTTGCCCCATGATGCGAGCAAACCCGGTCACCAGAGTTATACCATAAAGCTCTTTGAATTCCTGAAAGCGCGAGCCATCAACAAGGCGCGCGATAACTTCACGAACATCATAGGTCTGGCGCAGATCATTAGGAACCACGCCGTACAACTCTTCGGGATCATAATAAGGTTCTTCCGGAGTGACGATGTCAATTTTATGCTTTTGAGTCCGCTCCAGAGTTTCTACAATATTTCGAGCGATAGTGATCGCATGCGCATCATCCTGCGCATAATGGTCAGCCACACCGGAAATGCGACAATGAACATCCGCACCACCCAAGTCTTCCGCCGAAACCTCTTCCCCGGTCGCCGCTTTTACCAATGGGGGTCCGCCAATAAAGATTGTCCCCTGTTTGCGAACGATAACCGCTTCATCCGACATCGCCGGCACATACGCACCACCAGCGGTGCATAATCCCATAACGACCGCAATCTGCGGTATCCGTTTGGCCGAAAGTTGCGCCTGATTAAAAAAGATATGCCCGAAATGTTCTTTGTCGGCAAAGACACCCGCCTGTTGGGGTAAAAATATCCCACCGGAATCAACCAGATAAATGCAGGGCAAATTATTTTCAAGTGCAATATCCTGCGCCCGAATATGCTTTTTTATCGTCTCGGGAAAATATGTCCCCCCCTTGACCGTCGCATCATTAGCAACAATCATCACTTCCCGACCATGCACCACACCGACCCCGGTTATGACACCAGCACCCGGTGCTTCACCCTTGTACATATCCCAAGCGGCCAATGAGGATAGCTCCATAAACGGGCTGTTTTTGTCGAGCAACCGCTCGACCCGTTCCCGTGGAAGCATTTTCCCTCGTTCGATATGTAGCTTGCGCGCTTTTTCCGAGCCACCCAACTTGACACTATCCAGCCGTTCTTTAAACAGCCGGGACGCGGCCCGATTGAGTTTATCGTTGGCTTTAAAGCTTTCTGACGATGTACTTATTTTTGATTCGATCCTGAACATATCAACCTGACATTTATTTCAAAATTATTATTTTTTAGATTTCTGTGGAATGATTTCACCGGGTGCTTTGACTTTCATCTCAAGCAATGCCTGCGCCAACGTTTTCCCCTGCGGGTCAATCATAAGAGAACGAGTTCCCCCTCCTCCCAGCGTTTCGTGCAGAAGGAAATTGAGTCCCTCCAGATTATCCAATCGAAACCGCTCAATATTACCGCCGACTTTTTCGCCGAAAAATTTCTTCAACCGCGCTGAGGTCAGATAATCAATTATCCAATCATAGATTTGTGGCGATCTGGCCAAGACACCAATATTGCATGTATCCCCTTTGTCTCCCGAGCGGGCATAACAAAGGGTCCGCAGTTTGACCTCTTTTTTGGCACCGCTGAATTTCACCGGTTTGCGCGAGACAGGTTTGGCATTGTTGTCGTCGCTGAATCGTCCCATACGAATCGGGAAATTGATCTCCTGAAAATTTTCATCTCCATCAGTACTCAGGCACAAAACCCGTGCAGTAACTCGGGTGCGATGTATCAGAGCTGGCCAATAGGCAATGACCTGTTTCGGTTTTGGTCGTCCACCGGTCGTAACCGCCATACCAGCCGGACCACTCAGAATCAAAGTAGATAAAGCCATTCCAAAACGGCGCACCTTATCATAGTCGTTATCCAAAACGCTGAAGCGGAGAAGGACTTCGTTGGTCTCCTTGGTAGCCAATCCCAAAGGCCTGATTGAACCGGAACCAATAACCTCTGTGCGTGTCTGCTCGTATTTGTAATTAAGTTTTTTCCAGAAGATATCGGCAATAATTTCAGCCTTCTTGGTCGTCTCCGGGCCCGATACCAAAATCATTCCGGATGCTTTCCAACCATCTTCGTAAGACATCGAAACTTTTAAAGATTCCGGTTCGGGACGACCGGTAACGCCAGAAATGCGGACCCGATCCGGACCATCCTCTTTCAATGTCAAAGAGTCAAAACGGGCTATTCCATCGGGTGAAATATATTCTGCCGGATCACCCATTTCGTAAACCAGTTGTTCTTTGATACTTTTTTCAGAAATCAGCCCACCGGTACCGGGATGCTTGGTGACGACAAAATCACCCGACGGTTCCATTTCAATTATCGGATAACCGATATTATGAAACGATGCAACATCTTCCCAGTCGGTGATATTCCCACCCGACCCCTGAGCCCCACATTCGATTATATGTCCAGCCACGATGCCGGATGCCATTTTATTCCAGTCATCCATCGACCAGCCAAATTCGTGTATCATCGGAGCCAGCGTGATCCCGGTATCGGTCACCCGACCGGTGACGACAATCTGACAGCCCTCATCAAGCGCCTTGACAACCGGCTCGGCACCAAGATAAATATTGGCGGTGGTGATGCGCGAACGCACATCAAGAAACTGCTCCCCGGTTTCCATATTACCAAATTTTTCACCAACGGCAGTCAGTTCATACAGGGAATCTGTTATGTCATCACCATAAACGATTCCAACCTTGATGTCGTATCCCTGTTTTCGAGCCAGATCAATTATTTTTCGACCCAATCCACGAGGATTGATCCCGCCTGCGTTGCATATTATCCTGACCTTTTTCTTGCAGATCAAGGGCAGGCATTCTTCGAGTTGATGCAAAAAATCTACAGCATAACCGAGGTCGGCATTCTGCTTACGTTGCCGCTGTAAAATCGACATCGTAATTTCGGCTAAGAAATCAGAAGTAATATAATCTAATTTCCCGCCAATCAACTGCCGCTTCATAGCCGACAGGTCGTCTCCCCAATATCCCCCGGCGTTTGCAATCCGTATCTTTTTTTTCACCAGTCGAATGTCCGTAATAAAAAGGTTAAAAATAAAGGGCCACCAAAGGCGGCCCTTTAAGGTTCAAGACTAGTACCACTTAGGAACAAACTTGTACCCATAACTCAAAACGCCATGACTCCCGTCACTTTGAATCTTACGGAATTCGAGTCTCATTTCCTGACCCATCTTGAGTTTATCGATATCGCAATCGACAATCTGCGCCATCATCTGCAACCCATCCTCAAATTTTCCGATGCCGATAGCATAGGGAGATTCGTCCGCATACTGCGACGCCGGCGTGCGAATAATGGTGAAAGTCACCAATTTCGCCTCTTCCGGGAGATTATAAGTCTCAAATTTGCGGCCACCGCACTCGGCACATATCAGACGAGGCGGATAATACCGCTTACCACATTTCTTGCATTTGCTGGCTTCTAATCTATATCGTTGCGGCATCTCGCGCCATATTTTAGCCGGAAACATTAGGCCACCTCCATGATGTGAACTACCGCCGAAGCACCCGAACCGCCCATGTTTTGAGTCATCCCAATCTTGGGTGACCCCTTGATCTGGCGTCCGTCTTCTGCTTCGCCACGCAATTGCTTAACAATTTCAACCACCTGACCAATGCCGGTGGCACCAACCGGATGACCCGTCGATTTCAAACCGCCGGAACTGTTGATTGGGATCTTTCCATTGAGAGCCGTCTCACCAGCCGCCGCCGCCTTCACGCCAGTCCCTTTCTTGAAGAGACCAATCGATTCGGTTACGATAGCTTCGGCGATTGAGAAACAATCATGCACCTC
>JAUUYJ010000145.1 GCA_030588275.1 Candidatus Zixiibacteriota bacterium
ATCTGCCCCTTATCCGCCATCTTTGAAATAACCGCTCCATCCATCGTCACCGGCATCGCCGGATAGATAACTTCAACCGCCGCCAAAATGCCAACCTTCGGCTGGTCAATCCCCAACTTGTTCGCCATTGCGAGGCCGTTTCTTATGATCTCAATCTTGCTCGCCAAACTCGGTTCGGCATTGACCGCACCATCGGTAACCATCAGAAATTTATGATAACTTTTCATCTCCATCAAAGCCAGATGGCTGAGGCGTTTCTTGCCAACCCTAAACCCAATCTGCTTATCAAACAGACGGGTCAACAGAAACGAACTCCCGATGTTGCCAATAATCCCCAGATCAACCTGATCCTCCCGAATCAAACTGGCCGCCTTTGAGACCATTTCATCATTGCTGATCGCATTCAAAATCGACAACCCGGAAATATCCAGACTGTTCTCTGTCGCCAACTTTTTGATCTTCTCTTCAGGACCAAGAAGTAGTGGCCTGACAATTTTCTCCTTAGCCGCTTTGGAAACCGCCTCCAGATGGGCCGCATCGTCGGCCCCTATCAAAACCGCTCGGGGACTTTTTGATTCTTTATCCTGAGGCAGAACTTTGCCAAGCAGTTTATCGAAATTATCAATCATCATTTTTGCCCACCATCAGCAATCGACCGATTATAATTGGCCACCAAACAAGCCAATGCAACCGAGGTCTTTTTTCCCAATATCGGATCGGTCCGAGAGACCAAAGAAACCGGCACCTTCGCCCCAACGATAACACCGGCAAAAATCGCTCCGCCAAAACAGATCAAAGACTTGGATGTAATATTCCCCTCCTCGACCGTTCCGCACAAATAAACATCAGCCTGTCCCGCCACCCCATCATCAAGCTTGAGCCGCTTTGCAATATCCGGAGAAACGGCGGCATCAAACCCCAATGGACCAGCAACCTGACAGCCATCAATATTCGCCCCGGCAATCTCATTGACGACCGCATCACTTTCAACCGTTTGCGGTAGTCGCTCGGTCACGACTTCAGCCGCCGCCGAGAGGGCCACACGTACCGGATCAATCCCCAAAGCACGTCCAACCAAAACGGCATTTTTCAATATATCAATTTTCTGATTCCGACTTGGTTTGACCATCATTCCGCCATCGGTCACCATCAAAAGCTTATCTCGTCCCGGAATCGTCAACACCGCCACATGCGACAGCGTTTTTGATACCCTCAGGTTATAGCGACGATCAAGAATTCCTTTAAGCAACCCTGAGGAAGAAACAAACCCCTTCATTATGACATCTGCTTTACCGGCGTCAGCCAACTGGGCCGCAGAGTGAACAGCCTCAATCGGGTCCGACTTGTCAACAATCTCCATACCATCCAGCGGTATGTTACTTGACGATGCGATTGATTTAATTTTAGCAGAATCGCCGCACAGGATGACATCACATATCCCCTCGCGATACGCTTCGTAAACCGCTCCCAGTACGTCAGCATCCTGAGCCGCCGCGACGGCGACCCGGCTCTTGCCGGTCTTGGATGATGCGGATAGATTTTTTGCCGCCTCGATTATTTCAGCCGATGATCTTATCATATCTATTGCTCAATGTTAAAAGATATCTCCAGCCTTACCCATTTAGAATAGAGCTATATTTCTCCCTCGTCTTGATGCTCTTATCATATCTATTACTCAATCTTATTTGGTCACGCCAGCCTTGATTGGTCAAAGAGGAAGTACACTTCTTCAACGTCCCGATGATCTTATTATAGCCTCAGTTTAACATTAGATATTCTGGACTTTGGTTCTATCTCAAAAATAGCCTTCTGACCTCACCCCATCCCGATTAATCTAATCATACTGTCAATCTATAATAAAGATTTGGCCAATAAGTTCCGCGTTCTACTCATAAGTAGGTTTTTATTTCCTCGGAACCATCCAACGCTCGAACCGCCCCCTCAGCCAAAGCGGACATCTCGAATTCACCTGGACATAACAAAACCGGGCCGATGAATTTTACCCGACTTGAAATCCGCTCGCACAAACGAGTCGAATTAGCCATCCCACCAGTTAAGATAATTCCGTCAAGGTGACCAGACAGAACTGTCGCACAGGCTCCGATCTCTTTGGCGATCTGATAACACATACCGTCAAAGATTAATTCAGCCCGCTTGTCTCCCCCATCAATCATCTCCTCAACTTTGCGGAGATCGGCCTCTCCTATGTATGCCATCAACCCCGATTTTTTGGAGAGGATTTTCTCTAATTCCGCTTTGGAGTATTTGCCAGAATAGCACAACTCGACCAACCGTCCAATCGGTAACGATCCGGCCCGGTCGGGTGAAAACGGTCCCATCCCCAACAAGCCATCGTTGACATCGACGATCCGTCCTCGATCCAAAACTGCTACTGAAATTCCGCCCCCCATATGAGCGACAATAAAGCTGGATTCATTTAGACTCTTACCGAGCTGTTCTGCCTCGCGCCGCCCGACTGCTTTAATATTCAAAGCGTGCGCCCGACACTTCCGCTCAATTTCGGGCAGACCGGATAACCGCGCCAAATCGGTAAAATTATCGACTGTGATTGGATCGGTGATAAATGCAGGAACGGTAAACTTCTTAGAAAAATAATCGGCCAGCATCGGCCCCAGATTAGAAGCATGATTGGAATAGCGAGATGACCTGACATCCTCAAGCAACTGCGCTGAGATTGAGTAGGTCCCCCCCTCAAGCGGTTTTAGTGGGGCACCACGCCCGGCGATGGCCGAAAATATTCGGTCAGAAACATCAACCGTTTCCAGCCACGCTTCAATCGCTTGCCGCCTGAGATCAAACTGCTCAGAGGTCAAGTCAAATTGCGCCAATTGATCGGATGGATGTTCGATCGTCTGACGATGCAATTGATCCGCAGTATCGAATATCGCCAACTTGGTCGAAGTCGAACCAGGGTTGATTACCAGAATTAGTTGCCTGTCACCCGCCATGAATTGAATACTCCTAAGCGACCGATTTTGGTTGAGCTAAATCGCAACCGAGGTCAAACGCCTTCAAATTGATCTCGACAAATTTCGGCTTAACCAGTTTCCTGATCGCCTCCTGCCAGACCGCTTTTTCAAACTTCAAAAAAGGAGAGGCAACAGCCAAAAGAATCGTATTGACTAATCTTGGGTTTCCCAGTTCAAGCGCCATCTTGTCGGCATCGACCGCAATCATATCGGCATTCTTTGCCTTGATTTCGGCAATCGGATCATCCGGGTATCCCAATCCTCCCAAATGCGCGCTGGGTGGAACCAGGCGGGTGCGAGAGACAATAATCTTTCCTTCTGGTAAAAGCCAGTCCAAAGCCCTCAATCCTTCCGACTGCTCAAACGACAGAATGATATCAGCCTTGCGATATGGAATGATCGGAGAGAAAACTTGGGAGCCATACCGCACATGAGACGATACCACGCCGCCCCGTTGTGACATCCCATGAACTTCCGATTTTTTGACATCGTTTCCGGTCATGATGGCAACTTCAGATAAAAGCTCCGAGGCCAAAAGCACCCCTTGCCCACCAACTCCAACGATCAATATATTTGTCATATTTTCGTACATAATCAGGACCCTACCTTTTCCGGTATCTGCGTCAGGACAATCGCCTCTGGCAAACAGATCTGCGCACACAAGGTACAGCCGGTACACAAGGTCGCATCAATTTCAGCTTTGGGCCGACCTCGGTCGGTCATCTCCTTCGATGGATAAATCGCCGGACAGCCAATTCGGAAGCAGGCGCTACATCCGTTACATTCATCAAGAATAACTTCATACGGCGTCTCCATGATCCGCTTAGGCATCAATACGCAAGGCTTATCTGTAATAACAACCGATGGGCCGGGCCGTTCGATTTCCTCTTTGACCACCGTCATGGTCTCATCATAATTCAGCGGATCAATCACCCGGACCGATTCGACACCAAGAGCTTCGCACAGCTTGACAAAATCGACCTCTTTGGTTTTCTCACCCATAAGGGTCCGACCGGTCGCCGGATGTTCCTGTCCACCGGTCATGGCGGTCACCCGGTTGTCGGCGATAATGATTACCGTATTTGATTTGTTATAAACCGCATCCAAAACACCGGTGATACCGGAATGCAGGAAGGTTGAATCTCCCAATACGGCAACGACACCAGAACCGGTTCCATTAACCTTTTCCATTCCAATCGCATTGCCTATCGACGCCCCCATACAGAAACAACTATGAAGCGCCTCAAGTGGTTTGGTTGCTCCCAGAGTATAACAACCGATGTCTCCGGTTACCGTCAGCTTCAGCTTCTTCAGGACGGTAAATAGACCTCGATGCGGACAGCCCGGACAAAGCATCGGTGGGCGAGCAAACATCTCTCCCGGTTCAAATCCGTTCGGCGTCGAGTAATCCAAAACTCCCGCTTTATTCATCGACTGCGCGACGCGGTGCGGTGACAACTCTCCGGTACGTCCGGTATATATTTTTCCTTCAACGTCGGTCATTCCGGCAGATTTGATGATATCTTCGTAATACGGTTCTAACTCTTCGACGATAATAACCCGTTTATGAGCCTTAACAAATTTGCCAATCATTTCAAGCGGCATAGGGAACCCGATACCGATTTTCAAAACGTCAACTTCCGGCATCACTTCCTTGACATATTGATACGAAATCCCGCCGGTTATTATTCCCAGTTCGGTCCCGAATTCTTCAACACGATTGAACTGACTCGTCTCGACATACTTTTTTAATCTCTCTTCCCGCTCCAACATCACCACATGCCGAGCCCGAGCATGAGCCGGAACCATCACGTATTTGGTGACATCCCGGTCGAACTGTTTCTGCTTGGGGGCATCAATCGGATCATCGAAATCAACCATCCCTTTAGAATGAGATATCCGAGTCGTCATCCGCACCATGACAGGCGTATCGAACCGCTCCGAGATTTCGTACGCTTCAAGCATCATCTCTTTTGATTCCTGAGAATCGGATGGTTCCAAAAAAGGAACCTGAGCAAATTTGGCAAAGATCCTGTTGTCCTGCTCATTTTGTGACGAGTGCATATCCGGATCATCGGCGCTGATAAAGACAAATCCGGCATTAACCCCGGTGTAGGAGAAGGTCATAAGTGGATCGGCCGCCACATTTAGCCCCACATGCTTCATTGTCACCAAAGATCGACCTCCCCCAAGCGACCCTCCGATGCCGACTTCAAAAGCGACTTTTTCATTCGGTGACCACTCGCAGTAGATTGATCGGTAATCTCGTGCGATCGTCTCCAGAATTTCAGTCGATGGTGTGCCGGGATAAGCCGAAGCTAATTTGACACCAGCTTCAAAAACTCCTCTCGCGACCGCCTCGTTTCCAGACAACAACTTTTTCATATATATCCATCCATTTACTATTCAGTTATAAATAAGCCCAAGGGCTGTTTTCATCTTACTTTCACCGACGAATATAAGAAACCGATCACCCGATTTCAAGCTAACTTTGAGAATTTTTTCACAATATCTTTAACATTCTTCGCCAGAGAGGAGATGGAGCATAACTTTCCCCTCTTGAGAGGGACTAAGGGGTGTGTTGGGAAGCTCCTGACATTAGCAAGTCTCGTAGGTCAGCGAGCCCTGCCTGAGGGCAAAAGCGAAGCTATCGACCAAAGGTTCCGAAGCAAAGCCCCATCGGGGCGGTGCGAGGAAGCTCCTGACACAGTTGTAGGTAAAAACCGGTGTCGTTCATCCTGCGTTTGCAGGGTCGCATCCTGCCGCAGGTAGGGTCGCATCCTGCGTACGCAGGGCTCCTGACATACTCTATTTAGAAATCACTCCGATAAGAATGCAGATTATAAACTATCACTTTATTATTTTCTTTTAATCGATTGAATAACCAGTATTTGTGCCACAGGCCAGCAATCACCAAAATCTTCATCCCGGGGTTTTCGCCGACCGTTTTTTCAATTCGCTTGAGAAAAGATTCGTTCCATTCCTCCAACAACTTCGCCCTGCCCGGCATTATTTCCCTTTCAAGTTCATCCCGGGCTTGTGGAAAAAGATCATGTTCTTCAAGCTGAAGGTTCTCGATACAGTCTCCCCTTTTCATTAATACCTGCCAGGACTCAGCCTCCTTAAACGATAATCGATCCAGATAATCGAGGATAATTGAGTTTTTATTATCCTTTCTAAGCTCCTTATCATTCGCCTTAAACCGTTTTTCCCACTCGGTTGCTTCGTCTGTCGGAGATTGGATCGGGATGATTCGGATATCCAATCGTTTGGCGGTCGGGATGACAACATCCCTCTGTTCCGGCTTGGAGTTGCAACTTTGGGTTCCGGCCAGTTGCTCTGGCGACAATTCGGCGCAGATAATATCTGGGGCGATCTCTTCGATTATCGCTTCCAATCGCTTCGCATATTCGGGAAACTGTTCCGGTTCCAGATGCAAAGTACCGAAAACAATAACTGGCGATTTGTAGTTGGAATTTGTCATACGCCCTCCTGTAAATTACCTGGCCGTATCTTCAAGCAAAGATCGCTACTATTATAAACCGACTTGTATCATAAGACCGCTAATCAGAATCGTAATTCCTGCCAGCGCATGAGAGAA
>JAUUYJ010000066.1 GCA_030588275.1 Candidatus Zixiibacteriota bacterium
CTATTTTTGAAAATGACAGCCTTCACTTCACCCTGATTGGCATCGATCCTGACGATGAACCGATCGAAATTACGCTGGGGACAACAATCCTCAATTCCGGGTTGACCGATAATGGTGACGGTACTGCCGATTTTTACTTTTATCCCAGTTTAAGTCAGGCAGGCGTCTACGATTTCTCCTTCCTGGTGACAGACACTTCCTTCGCCATTGGAGTTCTGACGGTTCGCGTGACCGTTGCCGAGCTTGATTATCCGCCAACCTTTGCTCCGATAGCGAACGGCTCTGTTTCCGAAGGGCGTCTTTATGAAATGGTGGTTGTGGCGGTAGATTCCGAATCGGTCCCGACCCTCTGGATATCTCCCCCGATAGATGACCCGATATTCGCAGGATCGGCCGATTTCGTAACAAACCAGGATGGGACGGCGACCTTTAGTTTTAAATCAGATTACGACCTACTCTTAATCGACTTCGAGACCATCGGTCTGGATATGACTTTTTACGCTACCGATGGAATCGACACCGCCACGACATCGTTTACGCTCTCTGTTTCAGATGTCCCGCGCCACGACAACGATACCGGGCTGGCCGACACTATGTTTGTCACGACCGGTTTTTGGGATGGTCAGGACAGCCTTCAAATGCGCTGTCAGATATATAATGATAATATCATCACCGCCGCATCAACTGGCTTCAAGTGGAGCGATCCGCGCTTGATATGCGACCGGATAGAGATCGGTGATCGATTCGCCGGGGCCGATTTCATAGCGACCGATATCATAAATGACAGCTTAATGTTTCATGTCGGCTTTCTGTTCGGGTCGGGGCAATTTGTTGATTCCGGTTTTGGAGATTACTTCACCGCCTATTTTCATTATGACTCGACCGAATTGTGGATTAACAATTCTCGGATAATTTTTGATACAGCTAAGGTCGGCTCATCGGGTGAATTCCTCTTTGATCGACAACTAAAAGGAAAATTGGGAATCAATCAACCGGGCGAACTGGAAACGAATTTGGCCCTTAGCCCATATACTTACACTCCATTAATTTACATGGATCTCACCCAGGCCGCATTCGATTCGGTCGCTCTGTCTATTTATGATATCTCCGGTGATTCTATCCTGAAACCGGGCGATACTATTTACGCCGGGATCGACCAATTTGGAAATGATTACCTTTACGATATTATCCTCGGACTCGAAAACCCGGACAGCCTCGGCTCGATTTCACTGGGCATAATCGCAGAATCACCCGATGGCGCAATGTGGGATTGGTTCGATTATGGAAATGGGTTGGGACCGGTCAACAATATTTCTGGTAGTCGCATGGATGGCCTAAACGTCTGGGTCGAATCTGGCGGGCTTTCGGTCACCCTGCTTAATACCGGGGGTGGCGGGGATGCCGATTCTCTATTGATTACCGCTCAAGCCGGAGCGTCACCCGGATCCGGATTACCACCCGGCCTGATTGAAGATATGATTTCGATCCGTTTCAAGCCGACCGGTCCATTCGCTGGAGTTGACTCAATCTGTATTGATACCGCTTTGGTGAGCGATACCGGTTTATGGTCCTTTACAAATCTAAACGGAGATTCGTTGACTCCCGGTGCCAACGGGCGGATCTGCTTCCCGATCATATATCGTAATTTGGTTGACACCGACGATGACAGCCGGCCGCTTCCGAATAGTTATGAACTGTCTCAAAATTATCCAAACCCGTTCAATCCGGTCACGACCATCAAATTCCGTCTCCCGGAATCTGGTCTTGTATCAATCAGGGTATACAATATTTTGGGTCAAATGGTCCGCTCCCTGACCGACCAGCCGTTTACGGCGGGTGAACATCAGCTTAACTGGGATGGGAAAGATGATCGCGCCCGCCCGGTTGCTTCGGGGATATACCTCTATCGTATTGATACAAAGTCATTTAGCGATACGAAAAAAATGATATTGTTGAAATAGCGAGAACTTTGCATCATTTCAATCCATATTTTTTAACCAGAGCTTTGCTTTGCATAACAATCAGTTAGGATATAATATCAACGATTCTGATTTAGAGGCATAACCGTTGTAATATCAAAGAATTACGCGATCTGAAAAGATATTTGTTATCCAGACAAATTTATAGTGCATTTTTTTGCAACATATCCACCTAAAACCCATATGGTTATGGGGGCAATTTTACCGATGCCGGGCCACCACAAGCCAGAATATTGCCACTTCCAGTTTTACTATTGACTTTCAATTCCAAATTGGTTACAATCATATGTTAGACAGGGTGAGCCTGTCTTTTTAACTTTTTGGGACTCAAGGGATTATATGCTTGGAGTAGATCAGAACCGATTTAGCATCGGTAAGGACATTTATTACCCATTTTCTGTCGAGTTACATTATTTCCGGGTTGAAAAGCGCTATTGGTCAGTCTGTTTTGAGAAGATCAAGAAAGCTGGCTTCCGGATCATATCGACAGCGGTGCCGTGGAATCTACATCAGGGTAAAAACAAGGATATCGATTTTAACGGATTTCAGGAATCGCGCAAGGATCTCGTCGTTTTTCTGGAATTGGCCCGCGAATTTGGCTTCAAAATTATTTTGCGCCCCGGTCCCTGGATCGCGGGACAATGGCACAACGGCGGAATTCCCGATTTTGTCCTTCAGGATGAAGACCTTCTGGCCCGTGATAGTAAAGGGGATATCATCCCCCTGACCGATCCTTCCGGAGTACCGGCTGGTAAACTGGTTAGCTACATGCATCCTCATTTTCAGCATTTTCTAAAAAATTACATGAAGAACCTGATTGAGACAACGCGCAATTATATTCATCCGCGTGGTCCGGTCTTTATGGTTGAGTTTGATTTTGAAACCTCGTTCTGCCGCCGGACCGGTGCCGGTGATGCCGATTACAACGAGTATGTCATAAAAACTTTGTATCCCAATTTCCTTGAGGAAAAATACGAAAATATCAAAGCGTTGAATACCCTCTATAAGGAAAGGAATAAATCGTTTGCCGATATCGAACCGATGCGTGAGTTTGATAAATTGGCGATCAAAGATTTGCCGAAACTGTTTGACTGGTTTCATTTCAAAGAAGGCTATCTCTCTGAATTTTTGGGTGGGCTTGAAGACCTGTTTAGATCGTACACCGTCCTGCCGTTTTTCTTCCGCTCTCTGTATTTTAAATCGGAGCGTCCGCTACCTGAGTTTTCGCTGTCGATAAGCGGAGAGGATGATACTGTAGGGGAGGTCGAAGGTGCCAGCGTTGGTGGTGGCGAACATTTGGTCAGTACCTCCGTTTTCCCCGATGGTTCATCATTTGATCTGATGCAAAAGGCCCGCTATATGCGGACCACTCAGAAATTCGCCTGGTCCTCGGCCTACATTTCCGGAAACATGACTCTCAACAAAGAGGAATCGGAAGTGATGATGCCGATCACCGATGGACGGCGCCGCTTCTTTGCCGCGGCTGGTCTGGCTGGTGGATTCAAAGGTATCAACCATTATATGTTTGTCAACCGCGACCATTGGTATGGTGCGCCGATTGATAGTGATGGAGCGATCGGGAGTGGCTTTGAAATAATCAAAAGGCTGAATATCGCAATTCCGAAAATGGAGTTGAACAACCTTGTCTCCGACAATTCTGTGGCGGCCGCATTTTATCGTCCTTACCAATGGCTTTCGGCCTTATCCGATTCACCTCAGTTTGAATATTACAAAAGAATTTTGTTCGACACCTTCAATGGTGTTTCGCGCGATTTTTCGCGCCTCGGTTTCGACTTTGGCGTTGGCGATATCTCCGATCCGGAAAGTTTACTGAATTTCAAAACTGTTTTTATCCCAGTGGCCGAAGTGATGGATGCTAAGGTGCAGGAGGGGATCGCAATGCTGGCGGAAAAAGGGGTCAATTTGATCCTGTGCGGCTTGTTGCCCAAATTTGATGAATCCGGCGCAGAGTGTAACATCCTGGCCAAAAAACTCCACCTGCGGACAACAATGTCAGCGGGGATCGGCGAGGTTGAATGTCTCCGTAAGCAAACCTTTATGTCGTATCAATACGGAGTTATCAAAACGACCGATGCCAAGGTGAAGAAAATTGCCACGATTAAGGGTAAACCGGTAGGAGTAGTTTCCAGCCGCCTCAAGGGTAAGGTCTTTTTCTTCAGCTTTGACGTGGCTTCGGGAGGGGATTTCCGAAAAGTCCAACATCTCGAATCGGTTCTCTCCGATTGCAAGTTAACCACACCAATCTATATTTCCGACCCGAATATCGAAGTCATCTTACAGAGTAGTGACAATGCTTATGTTTTGTTTGTGCTGGCTCCCCCGGCTGGTGACTTGGGTGATGCGACCGAATTTCGGACCAAGTCGGTGCTTCTCAAGGTTGACCTGCGTCAGGCTGGCTATAAGGGAACTCGCATTGTTCTTCGAGATCAGTTTGATGGCGAAGAGGATGAACCGATCAAGACAACGGTTGATGAGTTGAAAAACGGTATCACCTTTGAGATTGAATTCCCTGACGCCAAGATATTTTTGGTTGAGAAAAAATAGGTTATTCCAATTTGTTAAAAGGGGCATCCTTTTCTAGGGTGCCCCTATTTTTTTGAGGCGGATTAATAGTAGCGCGTTAGTCCCACTTATACTATATCGAAAAATTCTATTCTAATCTTTCCTTTTTTACTACCTCGCCAAGCGGGAGGTAGCTATTTTATTTTTTGCCCCAATGAATTATTCGATCTATGAGTTAGAGGCACAAGCACAAGAGGAGAATTGTATGCGGCGCTATGTTCGACTATTTCCGCTTTTGTTGTTACTTCTTTTGTCCTGCGACAGGATGACAAGCGAAAAAGTTTTTCGCAAGGGCTTGGTTGTATCATCCGACCGGATCGCCTCCGAAGTCGGCCTGGATATCTTAAAGCAAGGGGGGAACGCGATTGATGCAGTATGCGCTACGGCATTGTCGCTGGCGGTGACCTTTCCCCGTGCCGGAAATTTAGGTGGAGGAGGATTCGCCCTTATCCATACCTCAGACTCACAACCTGTTTCATTCATCGATTTCCGAGAAACGGCCCCCGGAAATATTAACCCAAAATATTATTTAGACGATTCAGGAAAGGTTGTACGCGCCCGTGCAATTGTTGGCCCGGGCTCAGCCGGAACACCCGGTACGGTGGCCGGCCTGTACGAGATGCACCGTAAGTACGGACAGCTACAATGGAATCAGGTAGTCCATCCGGCTCGGATGCTGGCCGATACCGGATTTATCGTTGGAGCATCATTGGCCGCTTCATTAGCCGATTATTCAGACGACCTGAGCCAGTTCCGATCAACGGCAGAAATTTTTGTCAAGGATGGTCGCACAGTTCAACGAGGAGAACGACTCAGGCAGGAAGATTTGGCGTTATCGTTGGTTCTAATCGAAGAGAAAGGGCGTGACGGTTTTTATCTCGGCGAGACGGCAGTGAAAATTGCCGATTTTTGTCAGGCGCAGGACGGTTTCATTTCGTTATCCGATTTAGAAAGCTACCAACCGGTCTGGCGTGAACCGGTCAGATTCAATTATGCCGGACTCGATATTTTCACCGCTCCTCTGCCATCCTCCGGCGGTGTGGTAATGGGACAAATTCTCAAAATCCTTGATCGCTACGAACTGTCAAAGTACACAGCTTTGCGATCAGAATATATTCACCTTTTTACCGAATCGGCTCGGTTAGCCTTTGCTGACCGGGAAGCATATTTGGGTGATCCGGACTTCGGCCACGATTTCAGTAAGAGCCTCCTTGATGATGCCTATTTGACCTCACGCACCCAATCAATCCGGACCGATCAGGCCAGTGCTTCAGAAGATGTTCAGCCAGGTATCCCGGATCAATCCAGAGAGTCAGATAATACCACCCATTTGGTCGTCGCCGATGGTGCTGGAAATGTTGTCTCGCTGACCTATACGATCAATCTAAACTATGGTAGCAAGGCGGTCGTTGCCGGAGCTGGATTTTTGCTCAACAATGAAATGGATGACTTCGCGATTGCGGTTGGACAACCGAATGCATTTGGATTAATCGGCGGGGAAGCGAACAAGATTGAACCAAAGAAACGGATGCTTTCGTCAATGACCCCGACAATTATACTAAAAGCCAATCATCCATATCTGGCACTCGGCTCACCGGGTGGGTCGAAAATTATTACGGCGGTGGCTCAGACAATTATTAACTATGCGACATTTGGCGAATCGCTGACAAACGCGATCTCACTACCCCGCTTCCATCATCAATGGCAACCGGATAATCTGTTTGTCGAGCGAGCTGGTTTTCCTGCCGCTACGCTTGAGGTTCTGCGGGCGTTAGGACACAATGTTGTGGAGCGTGATCGTTACAGCGAAGTGATGGGGGTGAGTTTTTCCGAAGAGGGATCTTATTTTAGTGGTGTTGCCGATGCACGAGGGTCCGGTTATGTGGCCGGATATTGACCAAATTTTTGGGACGGGAGCAGAAAATGTCAAACTGGTTTGAAAATGATTGCCTCTGGGATGCGATGTATCCCTTTATTTTTGGAAAAAATATCATCGAGACCGCCTCCGATGATGTCGATGGGATAATCAATCTCCTGAAGATTGAACCGGGGGCTCATATTCTTGATATGTGCTGTGGTCCCGGACGACATACAATCGAATTGTCCCAGCGAGGATACAAACTCACCGGTGTTGATCGAACGGTAACGTATCTCAATCGGGCCAGAGCAAATGCGAAGAAGAAAAAGCTCTCAATAGAATTCATCGAAGCGGGGATGGATCAATTTTCCCGACCAGATAGCTTTGACGCTGTTTTGAGTATGTACACATCATTTGGATATTTTACCAATCAGGATGATGACCGGCGTGTTCTGGAAAATATTTACAACTCCCTCAATAATTCTGGCCGACTGATAATCGATCTGATCGGTAAAGAACGTTTAACCCGCATCTATCAAAAACGGGATTGGGTAGAGGTTGATGGAAGCTTCTTATTAGAAGAGAGAGTCCCGTCGGAGGATTGGCGATTTTTAAACAATCGCTGGGTTGTCATCACCGATGGTCAGGTGGAACAATTTAATTTCCAATTGAGAATTTATTCGGCGGTTGAATTGAAATCTTTGCTCTCGGAAGTTGGGTTCAAATCAATAGAGGTCTTTGGATCGCTTTCCGGCGGTAGCTACGATCACCAATCAAACCGGATGGTTGTCGTGGCGCAAAAGTAATGATGATCTAATTACCAACTCTCGCAAACAGAATAATTTACTCGTCCGCATCCTGCGGAGAGTGGTCCAGTTGAAACAGAAAATCTCAAACCATCCTATGTCGTAGGGGGTGGTGGCGCGGGTGGCACAGGCGGGATGGGCGGCGTGGGTGGCGCAACTGGTGGTTGAGGTGTCGATAGAAAATCAGGATTTGCCGGATCGTCATGGGAACTGTTGCATTGACGAATTCCTAAAAGAATCGCCCCAAAGCCAAAGAAGAGTGTCCCCAAATAAACAAACCATCCAATAACAGGAATCCAGAAAAGGAAAGTAATGATGGCCAGCCCAAGAATAAATGACCAACCCTGCTTTGGATATTTTCCGAGAAGGCGATTGAAAATCAGTCGTCCGACCGCCAACGCGACATATATTTTAGACAGATAGAAAAATATCGTATAGGCAAACATCAAAATAATAGATGCCGGTGTTCCAACCACGGTCGGCAAAAGAATAAGAATCGCCAGGGGACCTATAAGCACCGCCGTCGACCCGACGCCGAGGGTGCGAAGGGGAGCCTCAATTATCATCGTCGTCGAAGTTCGAGAATGTTGTCCGAAAATTCCAATAACTATCAAACCGGTGACCAACGTTGCTAAAAACAGAATAATCCTAAGAGCGATCGGAATACCATCGCCGTCATCAGAATCATAATCTTTGTCATCTGGCTTGACCTCAATCCAATCAATCTCTCCACCGATAACCACGTCATCATCTATCTTTAATTCTTTTTTGCTCTTATACTTAAAATCTCCAGTAATTTCGGCGGGGGATAACAGCGTTATCCGGTTCGATTCGATATCGACATTACCGTTGATCTTTCCAGATATAACAACCTGGTCACCTCTGATAATCAAATCCCCTCCAATGGTTCCGGAGATTGATATATCGCTACCCATAACCATCGCGTCCCGACCAACCCAGGCAGAACGGCCGATTTCTAAATCGCTGGCCATGACGATCAGGTTTTCATAAATTTGCCCGTCGATAGTGACCCGTTGAGCGAACAGTCGAGCGGAGTGGTGGACTATGCCACGAATCGTGGCAAACTGGGTTCCCGAATTCAGGTTCCCCCCAACCTCACCCGACATAGTGTACCGCTTGGCGCCAATTGATAGATCGTTGGCAACATAACCATCAATGACCGCTTCTTCACAACCGAGAT
This sequence comes from Candidatus Zixiibacteriota bacterium, assembly GCA_030588275.1. GTDB lineage: Bacteria > Zixibacteria > MSB-5A5 > GN15 > JAAZOE01 > JAUUYJ01. Next base: position 8,428 of record JAUUYJ010000066.1, read on the forward strand.
AGAGGTCATCAGCAAGACTGTCACCCTGCGCGGAGACGTAGCGATCTTCACCTACAAAAACCGAGGCAGAAGATGATTGCGCAGTAACCAATAAAGCAAACGCCAGGATCAGTAATAAAGAACATCTGTTTTTGTTTTGCGCCATAATTACACCCTTGTTATCCACTTCTATAATTACGATCTAAATCTCGCCAGGTTGCATAACAGTTATAAATCTGGCCTGAAGGGAAAAATTAATGACAAATTGTTCAACTGGCAACCAAAATCGGCTAAGTAATAGCTTTCCATCTCTTTACTCTTCTCCCTCCTCTTTTTGTCTCCATCAATCTAATTGATGTCTCAGATTGCTAAATATAACCCAAAAGAGAGCCATCAGTCGGATATTTCACTTATCTGTAATTCATTATAGTTGAAAGGGTTAATTTTTCTCCTGCATCATCCGATACAGTTATTAAGACTGCCAGGATGAACGTATATGAAATTATTGCATCTTGATTCGCGATCAATATTACCGCGAGTTGACTTTTTACATCTTGTTGCCCGCTTCATCGTCGTCGCGGGTATTATCGCGTTTCTGTTTTTCGGTGACTACTCCAAAGACAGCTTCTATCCCATATTGTCAATTCTTGGCGTCGAACTGATCGTCGCGGCTGGTTCCTGGTTTGTCTCCCGCTACTATCGCAAAGCTCTGACCATTTTCCATTTGTCTTCCATTCTGATCGACGTTGTTCTTTTGACCGCCCTAACCTATTACACCGGAGGGATTGGGTCACAGTTTACTCTGTTTTACTTACTCTCAATCGCCCTAGGTGCATACATTATGTCCCCTGCCGGAACCTTAATGTTTTGTGGGTTCATTACCGGGTGCTATGTTTTGGGGAATTACGACTCTCTCGGTGCCTACAACCCCTTGCACTTGGCTATCCGGATCGTCTTTTTCTGGTTTTATGCCGCCATAATAAATTACGTTTCCGAATATATTCGTCGCTCGGAAACCCGGCTTCTCAAACTGTTTAATACTCTCAACCGCCGCACCAGTGAGTTGGAAAAAATTCATGCCCAGTTGGAAATGGTTTACGAAAATAGTCGCGTTCTTGGCGGTATCCTGAATTACGAAGAAATCCCGAATGAAATTTTGAAAATTGGTGAAAAGGTTCTCGACTATCCCTCACTTGGTCTCATGCTTCATAACCCAGCCGGCGACTTAGTCTATCATGGCCGGCTAATATCTGGCCAGGCGAATACTCTTCTCAAACCGGTCGACCGACTCAAGTGCGAGTTGGCCTACCGGGTTTCTCAGGGTGCCGAATCGGTTCGGGTTATCGATCTGACAACTCGAGATGATTACGATCCGCTCCTGAAACAGGCCCAGTCGGCAATGTTGGTTCCGATGATTACGCATGGCCGTGTAACTGGCCTTCTGGTGGCGGAATCACCCCGCAAAGCGGCCTTTGAGGAACGGGATGAAGAATTCCTCTCAGTTCTGGCTCGCTCGGCGGCGATGGCGATTGAAAATGCCTCACTTCACAGGCAGATGGAAGAACTAACCATCATCGATGAACTGACCAATGTACATAACTACCGCTTTTTCTCAGAGAAAATCGAGGAAGAAAAAAGGCGGGCGGTGCGCTACGATCAGCCGTTATCGCTTATTATGCTCGATATCGATTGGTTTAAAAAATTCAACGATAATTATGGGCATGAGGTTGGCAATCAGGTTTTGGTCCACCTTGTCGAAGTTATCCAGGTTCATATTCGGGATGTTGATATCCTGTGTCGCTATGGTGGTGAAGAATTTATTGTCATTTTACCGCTGACTACCGAACGGGAAGCGTTGGTCATCGCTAAGCGGATAAGAGTAGAAGTCGAAGAGGCACTTTTTTCCGGTCATTCCAAACAGCCCGATCTCAGGGTTACGGTTTCGGTTGGGGTCAGTAGTTTCCCCGAAAACGGTTTGAACGAAAAAGAACTGATCAACGCCGTCGATCAGGCGATGTATCGAGCCAAAGGATCAG
>JAUUYJ010000389.1 GCA_030588275.1 Candidatus Zixiibacteriota bacterium
AGTAATCAATCTCTATTTATTCACGCTCCAGAAGCATCGCGACACCCTGACCATGACCGACACACATTGAGGCAACCCCATATCGTGCGCTTTTTTTAACCATGCTATGCGCTAAAGTCACGACGATACGCAAACCGGACATCCCCAACGGATGACCAAGAGCAACAGCACCACCATGAATATTCAGTTTTTCAGATGGAATATTCAATTCTTTCTGGCAAGCGAGAACCTGTACCGCAAACGCTTCGTTGATCTCAAACAGGTCGATCTTTTCGATTGGTACATAATTTTGACGCAGAAGCTTGCGGATGGCATAAACCGGACCAAGCCCCATCAAGTCAGGCTCCAGACCAATATTTACGACACCAATAATTTTGCATAAAGGCTTCTTTTGGAAAAGCGACAGCTTTTCTTCTGAACAAATAAGCGCGGCACAGGCACCATCGGAAATCCCAGAACTGTTAGCGGCGGTAACGGTCCCGTTCTCTTTGAATGGAGTCTTCAGTTCACCCAGTTTCTCTATTGATGCCAGTCGCGGTTCCTGATCCTTTTGTACGATTGAACCATCCGGCAGTTTGATCGGAATCATTTCGTTATCATAAAAGCCAGATGCAAGCGACTCGAAATACTTGTGGTTACTCTCGACCGTGAATTGATCCTGCGCCGTACGGTTAATTTTCAAATCTTCGGCTAACTTTTCAGCCGTCAACCCCATATTCGACCATCTGAAATCGTACCCTTCAAACAGAGCCGGATTATAATCCAACCCAGCGGTTATCGGAACATGCCCCAAGTGCTCCACCCCTCCAACCAGCATAATAGAATTAGATTCGGATTTGATGCTATCGGATGCCATCTGAAGCGCCGAAAAAGATGAAGCGCACAACCGATTGATCGTCGCACCCGAAATCGTTTGCGGCAGGCCAGCCAGAAGAAGCACCAACCTCGCTAGATTTTTCCCCTGCTCCAGATGTTGCCCGACACAGCCGAGATAGAAATCATCAATTAGAGACTGATCAAATCGGTTGCGACTCAAAAGTGCCACCAACGTTTGAACCATTAGCTCGTCGGCCCGGAGATCTTTGTAGATTCCTTTCTCCGGATGGCCCCGACCAATCGGGGACCGACAACCATCTAATATATATGCATCAGCCATGATCTTACTAAACCGCCGCCCCGATGGAGCGACCTCCGTCAATATGAAGCAGTTGGCCGGTGATGAAACCGGCTTCATCCGAGGCCAGATAACAGACCGCCGAAGCTATATCATCCGGCTGACCGATTTTTTTGCCCGGTTGCTTGGCCAAAAGTTTCTCCATCACATCAACCGGCAAAGATTTCGTCATCGGTGTATCAATCAACCCCGGTGCGACAGCATTGACGGTGATGTTTCTGTTAGCCAGTTCCAGAGCGAGAACTCGCGTCAAACTAACCAACCCACCCTTGGATGCAGAATAATTAGACTGACCAGGATTTCCCAGCCAGGCACGCGAGGCGATATTGATGATCCGCCCTGATTTTTGCTCACGCATCACCGGTACAATATGGCGACAGATCATCCAGCTTCCCTTGAGGTTGATCTCAATGACTTTATCAAAATCTTCCTCAGGCATTTTCCAGATCATA
>JAUUYJ010000043.1 GCA_030588275.1 Candidatus Zixiibacteriota bacterium
TGCCGTCAAAATCAGTTTTGGCCCCAATGTTAGTTCCCTCAATCTGCACAGAAACGCCAATCAATGGCTGACCGGAAGTTTTGTCAAAAACCTTCCCGGAGATTGATCCAGTATTGGCAGCACTTAGCAAAAACGAACTGGCCAGCATGATAATGGCCAAAATTGTCTGGGGAATAAATCTCTTAATACGCATAACCCACCTCCCAATCTGGGGGTTTTAGAATTGAATTATTTAACTGTTCTGAGGGGATTACACAATAGAGACGGGTTTCTTCCCGTATTTGTCCAAAAAAATCAACATTTTCACTTTTGGTTGACTTGCCGGTTGGACTGTAATAATTTGGAATGATGGATTATGTCAGGATTAAGGAAGAATTGCGCCAACTGGCGACCTCGCTGGGAGCATCAACTATCGGTTTTTGCAAAGTTGGCGATCTGGTCGAGAAATTTCATCCCGAAATCAGAACCGTCGCCCGCCAGCTCCCGACCGCAATCTCGATTGGAATTGGCTTACAAAAAGCGGTCCTGGACTCATTAGACCGGCGACCGAACGAAATATACAAAACCCATTATCAAGAGACCAACCGTCAGCTGGATCGTATCAATTTTAAACTGGCCACCCGGATTGCCTCTCTTGATGGGAATTTCAGCGCACTGCCGATCCCGGCTTCCAAAGTCCTGACCCGCTACCCGATGATCGGGCATTTGAATCACCGTGAGATTGCTCATAAAGCCGGGCTGGGCTGGCGTGGAAAAAACAACCTGCTGGTCAATTACGACTTTGGATCACGCCTGAGGTTGACGACCCTTTTGACCGATTTGGAACTGCTTCCGGATGAAGTTGTCGATTACGATTGCGGGAAATGCCGTGCCTGTCTGAATAACTGTCCGGCTGAAGCAATTGGGGCGACCCCGCTTGATTTTGATCTGGCCAAGTGTTCGGCTCAGGTGACAAAGTTCTCAAAAGAGAAAAATTACGGACAACTGATTTGTGGCTTGTGCCTCAATCATTGTCCCCTCGTAATAAAAGAAAATAAATTGGCGGAATATCATGGGTAAGATAAAAGAGGCAGAACCGGTCAAGCTGATCTGTGGACTAATCTATGACACCGTCGAGCGGTTTGAGTCGGTCGTCAATGACTTAGAAGCCAAATTCGGCCCGGTCGAATGCGAATCGGAGCAGGCTGAATTTTCCCATACCGGATATTATTCTGAGGAGATGGGAGAAGAACTTTTTCGGTCGTTTGTTTCGTTTGAAAACATAATTAACCCGGTTCGGTTGAAAGATATCAAGCATTTTACCAATGAGCTGGAGATTAAGAACCTCGGATCGGATGAGGGCCGGACGGTCAATGTTGATCCTGGAGTCGTCACCCTGTCGAGCCTGATTCTGGCTTCGACTAAAGACTTTTCGCACAGAATCTACCTCGGTGACGGGATTTATGGTGAGGTCACCTTGTTGTACGAGAATAAACTGTTTATGCCTTTGAAATGGACCTACCCCGACTACAAAACGCCAATAATGGCCGAATTTCTGATTCGGGTTCGGATCGCTTTGATGGAAAATATCATCGAACTACGCAAATCGAAATGAACCAACTGCCAATGATTCGGTAAAAATATAGTATAACCAGACTGGGAGAATAGATCAGATTATGGATAAATTTGTAATTCGTGGCGGAAAAAAGCTGAGCGGTAAAGTTAAAGTGGAGGGGGCAAAAAATGCCGCTCTGCCGATTATCGCCGCCGCCCTGCTTATCAAAAAGGGTGAAACGATCCTGTCAAACATCCCCCCCTTACGCGACATCTATACTATCATCGAACTGATCGAGCATTTGGGAGCCAAGGTTACCTTTGACCCCGAAGCCCGCAAGATGGCGATTGATGCCTCCGGCATGAACAACAACGAAGCGCCATACGACCTGATGAAAAAGATGCGCGCCTCATTTTTGGTTCTGGGTCCGATTTTGCAGAGAATGGGGGAAGCAAAAATATCTCTGCCGGGTGGCTGTTCACTCGGTCCCCGACCGGTCAATTACCATGTTCGAGGCTTTACCCGGATGGGTGCAGTTGTCGAGGAGAAAAAAGGGTATATCATCGCCCGGGCCAAACAATTGATCGGAACGACGATTTGCTTTGACAAGCCATCCCACACCGGCACCGAGAACCTTCTTTACGGGGCTGTCATGGCCAAAGGGACAACGAGGATAATAAACGCCGCTTGTGACCCTGAAGTGGTCGATGTTGCCCGCTTTTTGAATAAAGCGGGAGCCAAAATCAAGGGGGCTGGTACTCCGGAAATCACCATTGAAGGGGTCAAGGAGCTAAAAGCGGTTAGATATAAGGTCATGGGTGATCGTCTTGAAGCTGGTACATTTTTGATGGCGACGATGGTTTCCGGCGGGACAATTGAAGTGGCCGGTTCGGAAACTTCTGACCTGGAAATTGTGTTAAAGAAGTTAGAGGAAGCCGGAGCGACGATAAAAAGGAAAACCGGAGCAATTGCCATAACAGCTCCGGCCAAAATACAGCCGGTCGATGCCGTCACCTTTCCTTTTCCCGGCTTTCCGACCGATCTTCAAGCCTGTTTGGTCGCCGTTTTAACCCGAGGATCTGGTTTGAGCCGGGTCCGTGAGACCGTTTTTGAAGACCGTTTTTCTCATGTTATGGAATTGAGCCGACTTGGAGCAGATATCTCGGTAGCCGCCAACGAGGCGGCGATTAGTGGCGTCAAGAGGCTTGAGGGAGCGACCATTATGGCCTCTGATATCAGGGCCGGAGCCGGGTTGGTTATTGCCGGATTAGCGGCGACCGGACGGACCGAGATTTTACGAGTTTATCATATTGATCGCGGATATTACCGCCTTGAGGAAAAGTTATCCGGCTTGGGAGCCGATATAAAAAGAATGAACGACTAATATCATCAGGAACAGGTAGCACAAAGGATTGAGTTAATAAAGGATTAGTTATGAGAAAAACAATTCCCTTTTTATTGATGCTAATAATCATTCTGGGGGCCGTTTCGGTGACAGCTCAGGAGACATACTTTGGCAAAAATAAAGTCCAATATCGGAGCTTTGATTGGAATTATATTCAGACCGATCATTTTGACGTCTATTTTTATGATGACCAGATTGAGTTGGCCAAATTTGCCGCCGGTGAGATGGAGCATGCTTACGGTATCATCACCGAGCAGTTGAACTATTATGTTGCCCGCCGCATACCGGTCTTTATTTATAATTCTCATAACGATTTTCAGCAAACCAATATTATCTGGCAGGAGCCAAGTGAGGGGACACAAGGGTTTACCGAGGTTTTCAAGAATCGGATTGTCGTGCACTTCATGGGCTCATACGAAGAATTTCGCCACCTTTTGCATCATGAGCTATCGCACGCCGTTATCTTTGATATGCTGTATGGGCAGTTTTTTAAGTCAATCCTAAGCTCCAACCGCTTATTCCAACTGCCTCTGTGGTTCGCCGAAGGGTATGCCGAGTACACCTCCAATGGCGGCTGGGCTCAGCGAGCAGACATGATGGTGCGTGATGCTACAATCAATGGTTACCTGCGTCCTCCGGGCTATATGGGTTTCCAGGCTTACACCGAAGGGTATGCGCTGGTTAAGTATATCGTTGACAATTATGGAATTGAGAAGCTGGGAGAGATTCTCCACAAGGGAAAGACGTTGATGACGATGGACCGAGCATTAGAATCATCAATCGGGATGACCTCTGAAAAGCTATACGAGAAATTTGCCAAGGAGATGAAAAAGCGGTATTGGCCCGATATTTCTAAAAGAGAAGAACCGGGCGATTTTGCCAAGCGCTTAACCCATCATGGTAAAGATGGCTCCCGCTATAATGAAAAACCGGTATTTGCCCCTAAGGGACAGATGCTGGCGATGTTTACCGACCGTAATAGTTACACCGAGATTTACCTGATCTCCGCCATCGACGGTAAGGAAATATCTCGCTTGGTCAAAGGTGAGAGAAACGCCAATCTGGAATCACTCAGATGGTACACCTCTGGAGTTTCTTTCTCACCCGATGCCGAAAACCTCGTGTTTGTTTCCAAATCAAATGGTGAGGATGCCCTCAATTTCTTGAAAATCAAGGGTAAGGATATTTACCTTCGTAAAAAATTCGGGCTCAAGTCGATTATTTCACCCGCCTGGTCTCCCGATGGAAAACTGATCATTTTCAGCGCCCTGCAAAAAGCAAAGCGCAATCTATATATGTATAACATCGAAAAAGATGCGATTACCATCCTGACCAATGATAATTATGACGAAAAAGATGTTTCCTGGTTTCCGAGCAGTACCGAAATCGCCTTCACCAGCGACCGCCCCCATCCGGATGATTTTGACGACATCGACCCGAACCGATTTGTCTATGGCAGTTATAATCTGTACCGCATGAATATCGAAGATGGCAAAATAACCCCCATCATGGTTGGCCCCGGTGCCAACACCGAACCCTCAGTCTCTCCGGATGGCAAAAAAATCGCCTTTGTTTCTAACCGGAACGGAATTGACAACATCTACATCCATTATGTCGATTCATCCCGTGTTCTGGCCGCCACTAACATTCTGACCAGCGCCACCTCCCCATCCTGGTCGGCTGACGGAAAAATGATCGCCTTCTCCACTTTCTTTAAAGGTGGCTATGATATTTATGTTATCAAGGATACCAAGCCAAAAGGGATCAATGGCGCTTTAGCAGCGACTGACTTTATTCTGGGCAAGTATGATACTGAAGGGGAATGGGCTCGATTGGGAGATCATGTTGAGCGAATTGAAAATGACGAAGCTCTGGCCAACCTTTATAGTGATCCCGATTTTCCCTCCGAAGGATCGGGACATGCCTCTTTGTGGAATGATAGTGACGCACCAAAGGATGAAGATGGATCGGTAACCGAAGCAAAAATATCTGATATTCAAGATGAAGAAAGCGATCCCAAACCGGTCGTGGCGGTATCCGGTGATGATCAGGAGGGAGAAGAATCAAACCCGGGAGAGGCCGACAACAGTTCCGAGGGTGTGACCGACGAAGAGGAAGTCTATGTTTACAACGCACCGGATGATGGACAGCCCTCCGCCTTTGTTCCTGAAGGGGAAGTGACAGATGATGGGGAGGTCGTTTACGAGCGGGTCACTGCGGTTGACAGCCTCAGCGCCGCATTACTTGATAATGTTGAGTCTGATGGCTCGTACCGGGTACGCCCATATAAGACCAGATTCTCACCCGATATCATCGCCGGTGGTTTGCAGTACGACACCTTCTTTGGATTTCGAGGACAAACCGTTTTCCTATTCTCAGATTATCTCGGTGACCACCATTTTATGATCGCGACCGATCTGGTGAATACCATTGATCAATCAAACCTCCAGGTTTATTATTATTACAACAAAATGCGCGTCGATATGGGTGTTGGCCTGTTCCATACCAAAAACTATTACGTGGATCCTAACAACGATCTCTTTTCGGACCGGTTCTATGGATTTTCCGGTTCGCTTTCCTGGCCTCGGTCAAAATTTACCCGGATCGATCTCAATTCGGCCAACGTTTTTATCGATCGTAAATTTCATAATAACATAAATGCTACGAACGAAGATGTTCGTATAACTACTTTGTCTTTGAGCTGGACGCATGATACCGTTTTGTGGGGAATTACCGGTCCGCGCAAAGGACGACGCTATAAAATAACAACCGAAGGTGCAACCCCACTATTTGGCGATAAATCGGTTGATTACTATTCCGGCGATTTTGACTATCGCCAATATATGCCTCTGGGACAATCCTTTTCCTTTGCCTTACGATTCTCTGGAGGATTTTCCAATGGCAGTCAACCGAAAAACTATTTCCTCGGCGGCAACACCAACCGGGTCGGTACGGTGCGGGTCAACTCCGAGGTTTACGATGTCGAAAATCTGTATTTCTCCTCGGTTGTAACCCCCCTGCGCGGATTTGATTATTATGAAATCAAAGGAACTCGCTTTGCCATGACCAACATGGAGCTTCGCTTTCCCTTTATTGAATACTTTTTGATGCGCTATCCGCTTCAGATCGGTCTCAGCCGTGTGACCGGTGCGCTGTTTATGGATATGGGTGCCGCCTGGGACCAGAATGGCGATTTTAAGGGTGGAACTTCAGAAGGTGATGGCCGACTGCTGGGTATAAAAACCGGTTTTGGATTTGGTGCACGAGCCAACCTCGGCTTCCTGCTTCTCAGATATGATGTTGCCTGGGTGACCGATTTTAATTCGGTTGAACCGCATTCTAAACATTATTTCTCACTTGGGGCCGATTTTTAAAAATTCGTAAATCCAAACCATACAAAAAAAAGCCCCGCATAATGCGGGGCTTTTTTATTAGTAAGTTAGATATTAGCGGCGTTTCCGTTTCGGAGCCGCTTTTTTCTTCACTACTTTTTTCTTAGCGACTTTTTTCTTCGGAGCCGCTTTTTTCTTCATGACTTTCTTTTTGGGAGTTGCTTTTTTCTTGGCAACTTTCCGCTTAGGAGCCACTTTTTTCTTGGCGACTTTCCTTTTCGGAGTCGCCTTTTTCTTGGCTACCGCTTTTTTCTTCGGAGCCGCTTTTTTCTTAACCGGTTTGGTCAAAGCCAGCGCCACAACTTTGGAACGAACCGAACTGAGGGAACGTTTAAGTTTCTTGGCGATTTCCGAGGCCGGTTTTGATTTGTACATCGACGTCAACGTTCTCGTCTCGGCCGCTGTCCAAACAATGGCACCTTTGGCTTTAGATTTTCTGGTTACTTTTTTCTTGGCGGCCGCTTTGCGCACTGGCTTCTTTGCCACTTTCCGCTTTGGTGCCGCTTTCTTCTTGGTAGCTTTTCTCACGAAAAACCTCCTATAATATGAACCGCATCATGCATCACACAAAACGGTCACGGTTGATGGTGTGTGAACTCCTATCTACTCAACATATTTAAACTATTTATTTTTAATGTCAACACAAAAAATTAATTTGTCAAATGTTTTTTGTTCATTCCTAAAAAATAATATGATGGATGAAAACATCGCATCATGAATAGATAATATCATAACCAACATTTTTTGCACCGAAACCGGTATTCTACCAGCATAATGCAAATAGATACCGAAAATATTTATTTTATATAATGCTTCCACTCATCAGCCAATTCGGACAGGCGACCGGCGGCAAGGTAATTTATTGATGCTTCAGGGAAATTCCCATCACCATTAATTGAACCGGCTTCAACACCGGTTAAAATTTCAATCCCCTCATTGATCGTACTGATCGCATAGACATGGAATTGACCGGCGTCAACCGCATCACGAACCTCCGACTTGAGCATCAAGTCGGCCATATTTTGGATCGGGATCAAAACCCCCTGATCTCCTGTCAAACCGTTTATCATACAGACGTCAAAATAACCTTCAATCTTTTCATTCACTCCCCCAATCGGTTGGATCTCTCCCTTTTGATTGACCGACCCGGTGACGGCTAACGATTGATTGATCGGCTGGTCTGATAAGGCAGAAAGTAGGGCATAAATCTCCGTCGATGACGCAGAATCACCATCAACTCCAGAATACGATTGCTCAAAGCAGAGCGAGGCGGAAAAGACAAGTGGCTTTTTTCGACCAAAGCGTTGACGCATAAACCCGCTTAAAATCAAGATTCCTTTGTCATGGAGGCGACCGGACAGAGAGGCTTCGCGCTCGATATTTATCACGCCGTCACCACCGGGTGAAATGGCGGCGGTAATCCGATTGGGTCGTCCAAAGCTGTGTTCACCAAGATCATAAACGGCCAACCCGTTGATTTGGCCAACTTCCCAGCCAGTAACATCGATCAAATATATATTTCGCTGGTACATCTCATGGATTTTGCTTTCGGTCAGGTTAACCCGGTTCTCCTGAAGTTTCTGCGCCTTTTCAACAATAGCTCCAGAGATCTCTTTTTTATTTTCCCTTGCCGCCAACCATGATGCTTCACGAAGCAGGTCGGCGATTTTTGTAAAGCGGGTCGAGAGACGATCTTTACGACCTGATAGTTTAACCCCATATTGTGCTATCGCAATCATTCCGGAGCGATCAAGAGTTAGCAGGTCATCCTCGTTAACGATCTTTTTGACAAATTGCGAATACTGATTGACACCATCCTGATCGTTTGTCATAACGCTGTCAAATTCCGCCTTGATCTTAAAAACTTTCTTAAACTCATCATCCCCCTTAAGAAGCGCATTGTAAATACGACTCTCACCGATCAGGACAACTTTTAGATTCAGGTCGATCGCTTCCGGCTTAAGCCCACTCCCCCGCATCTGCAAACTATCGTTATTGGCAATAACCAATCGACCGGTGCGCAAGGTTCGCTTGAGCGTTGGCCAGACATGAGGATCCAAAAACAGGTCGGCGGCGTTTATGACAAGATAGCCACCGTTGGCCCGCATGATGGCACCGGAGCGAATCCTCATAAAATCGGTATGCCATCCGGATGAGGGAACAAACTGCTGTTCAATTGAGCCAAAGAGATTCTTGAAGGTAGGAAAATCTTCGGTAACAATCGGACACCCTTTTTGAAATGAGTTATCAATCAGAAGGTTGACATCAAATTGAGAAAAATAATCCTCCTCACCCTCAGCCTCACCTTGATCCGATACCCTTCGCATTCCGGGTCGGGAAAGATGCATAATTTCTATCAGGATTTGATGCAGTTCGTCAAGATATTCGTGCGTCTTATCATCTTTAAATAAATTTTTGATCGTCTCAATCTTACTATCAATCAGCGGCATTACCATCGACATATCAAGACGCTCCAGTTCCTCCTCCATTTCCCCAACGACCTTCTTGCTTGCCTTGCTGGTCTCCTGCAATGCGCTATATAACTTTTCGTACTCTTCTTTAAGTTTTTCCAAAGTTTCGGAGGGGAATTTATCTTCAAGGGATGCCTTCTCCAGATCGCCCATGGCCGTCGCCTCACCATTAATGACCGGCTGAAGATCGGGCCGTACCGCCTGGCCGTACGGAATCTGAACCAGAACAAACCCTTTTTCCTTCATATCCTTTTCAAATTCAAAAAACATATCCTTTTGTTGCGCTTCAAACTGCTTTCTAATCCGTCCCCGTTTTTCGCGATAATCTTCGTCGGTAAATATTTTTGGAATGGTACTGCTTACCGAATCTATCAGATACTCAATCGCCTTTTTGAATTTGCGCCCTTTTCCTGCCGGAAAACGAAGCAGACGAGGACATTCCTCATTTTTAAAATTATTGACGTAACAGATGTCGTGCAGTTCGCAGTTAACCTCATCCTGTATATCAGAGAGAAGGAGTTTCACCGCCGTCGTTCGTCCTGTCCCAGGCTGACCGGTAACAAAAATATTGTACCCCTTTGATGTTATCTGTAGCCCCTGTTCAACCGCCGCCATCGCCTTGCTCTGGCCGATGATTCCATCGCATGGCGTAATTTTACTGAATTCGAGTCCTTTGAGCTGGTCTCCATCAAGGCTAATGCGCATCTTCTCAGATGGTATGGATAGTTTTGATTTTATTTCAGACATCTTAGTCTCCCATATTATTCAATGAATATATAGTAATATACGTCTCTGTGCAAAGGGTGACGGTAATTAAAACTGAACATGGCATGAGGCCCCAAACATACTAAGTGATTTAAAACAGATCGGCCGCCAGTTGCTTGACAACTTTCTGGGAACGGACGACGCAATCGTTGAGCCCCACCCCTTCGTACGCATTGCCGGTGAATTTAAGACCAGGATGATCCTTCAAGAGATCATCCAATCGCTTCATCTTGGCCGGGTGCCCCACGATAAATTGCGGAATCCCCCGTTTGTATCTAAAGATATTCACATACTGCGGCCTACTGTTGATATTCATAATGGGATGGAAATCGGACGAGACCACATCAAGCAACTGGTCGTCACTCAAGTCAATCGCCTCAGGATCGGTGTCACCACCGATCATTATCCGAAACTGCGCCATCCCTTCGGGACAGCGGTCCGAAAAAATTGATGAGGTCCAGATCGAACCAAGAATTCGCTTACCCTGCCCGCGCGGGATTAAGAATCCAAACCCCTCCGCCTCCCGTCCAATCTGTTTTTTATCGTAGCCAAGGCATACGACCGCTATCGAAGCGTACGGAATCGAATCAAGCAGAGATGCAATATCCTGATCTATCGGAGCAATCATCTGAGATGCGGCAAAAGCGGGGGCGGAACAGATCACAGCATCAAACTTTTCGCTCGGTTTCTGATTGGCAAATTTTATCAGGTACTGACTGTCATCCATAGAAATCAGATCAACCGGGCAATCGGTAACAATATCGGAGTTGTACCGATCTTCAAATCGTTCGATCAAAGAAATCAGCCCACCAGCAAAAGAGGTTAAGCGACCACCCGGCCCGGATGCCGAGCCGGAGGATGATTTTCCATCCTGCGCCTTATTTTTGCGCGCCGCTTTCATTTTTCCGATCATCGCCTTGATAAGTGAGCCGTACTCCTTCTCCATCTCCACCATAATTGGGAAACAAGCTTTTAAAGACAGCTTCTTCGCATCTCCCCCAAAAATCCCGGAGACCATCGGTCCGACCAACGTTTCGGCTGACTCCGGTCCGATCCTGCGGGATACAAAATCATGAATCGTTTCATCCTCATCCCAATCGGTCCGAGCCTTAATAAACGGTTCAATCGCGATGCGCAGACGCCCTTTGATTGAAAGTAATGAAGACGTCATAAATTTTATTGGGGATGGTACAATCTCGTTGAGGCGATTGTGGCAATAAATAAACCGTTTTTCCGCCTTGGCGTTGGCCGGGTCAAGCAGATGCGATCCACCCAACTGTTCAATCAACTCAAGCGTCAGAGGAACTTTGTCCAAAAAGCCATTGGGTCCCCAATCGGAAACAAACTCATCGGTACGGTCGGTCCCAATCGTTCCGCCGAGCCGATCAGTTTTTTCAAACAGGGTCACCTGGCATTTATCGCCATACGTGGTTTTTAGAAAATGTAACGCTGATAAACCGGAAATTCCGCCACCGATAATGGCTACCTTCTTCATTTACATATCTCTCAGGCGTTGATTTTTTCTTCGATCAGACCGGCCCAGAAGGCGGCAAAGTTCGGATCATCGTTAAACGACTCGGTTCGGATAAAATTCTTGATACCTGCTTTTAGGGCCGCCTCCTTCATCTGCATAACAATTTCGTACAGCGTTTCAATATGATCGGAAACAAAACTGATCGGAACGATGACCGCCTCTTCCAGACCGGCCTGTCCCAACTCGATTATAGTTTGAAGGCTATCCGGCCCAACCCATTTAACCGGTCCGGTCCGTGATTGAAAAGTCAGAATGTAATCGTATCCTTCACCTGCCAATTCGACATTTTTTATGACTTCATGATAATAGGGATCACCAGCATCGACAAGTTTCTGCGGCACCGCGTGGGCCGAAAATATCAGTTTGGCCTTTTCCGGGTTTTTTAACTTCTGCCAGGCTGTGTCGATTTTATGGCGCATCAAATCGATATACCGATGGTCATCCGACCAGCGATCAATAACCGAGAGAGTAATCTCGGGGTGTTTGTCTTCCAACCACTCAATCACCTGAGCCAAGGCAGTCCCAGTGGTCACTTTGCTGTAATGCGGATACATCGAGAATAAAACGATATGACGACACCCTTCGTCAATTGCCGCATCCAACTCATCCTTGATAAACGGCTCGGCATACCTCATCCCGACAAAAACTTCCACATCAGGATATTTTTTGGATAGTTCCCGCTTCACCCCGGAGGCGGCCAAACGGCTCCATTTCAAAAGGGGTGAACCACCACCGATCATTTGGTATCGCTTGGCCACTTTTGGTGCCCGGCGCATAGAGATAAATTTGGCCAGCGGTTTTTGCATCAATGCGGAAAATGGCAAGGATATTATATTGCGATCGGAAAAAATATTATAAAGATACTGCTCGACCTCATCCGGCGTCTCCGGCCCCCCCATATTCAGAAAGAATACAGCCCATTTCTCCTCCCCAAAATCAAAGCTCTGAGCCGGATGCTCCCGATAAAAACTACTTTTTCTTAAACCCTCTATCATCTTTTGCCCTCTAAACGGTGCGGGAAAATATAGACGAGCCCTCCTCCCCTTTGGCTCTGAGATATGCATCAAAGAGCATCGCTATATTCCGGACAAAGATTTCGCCCCGAGGTAAGACAGTGATACCATCCTTATCCGATTTCAAAAGCTCATCATCAATGAACTGATTTAATTCCGATTTTTCAACCGAAAAATAAGCCCGCGAGTCGATTTCAAATTTCTCGTCAATCTGGTTGTAATCCAATCGGAAATTGCACATCAAATTGACAATCGCATTCTGTCGGATCAGATCATCCCGACTCAATTCGCATCCCCTCAAGACGGCCAGATCACCATTTGATATCGCCTTTCCATAAGAATCTATCTTTGAGATATTTTGTGAGAAGGCTCCGGCGATCTCTGAGATTGACGACATCCCAATCCCGATCGCATCAGAGGCAAAACGGGGCGTGTATCCCATAAAGGTACGATATAGCTCTCCCTTTTTGAGACTGATCGAAAGTTCGTCATCGGGACGAGCAAA